>PHAD01000144.1 GCA_002841595.1 Firmicutes bacterium HGW-Firmicutes-12 | reverse complement strand
GGTGAGCCATGATGGGTTCGAACCATCGACACCCTGATTAAAAGTCAGGTGCTCTACCAGCTGAGCTAATGGCCCATATGGGGTGACTGAGGGGACTTGAACCCCCGAGTGCCGGAGCCACAATCCGGTGCGTTAACCACTTCGCCACAGCCACCATATAATGGCGTGCCCACAGGGATTCGAACCCCGGACACACGGCTTAGAAGGCCGTTGCTCTATCCAACTGAGCTATGGGCACAGCAGCAACGATTATCTTATCAAATAATTGTGTTTATGTCAATCCATTATAAGAAAAGAAATTTTCCCAATTGTTGGGCAGCCTTCTTAAGAGCCTTGCCTCTATGGCTTATACGGTTTTTTTCATCCAAAGTTAGTTCAGCAAAAGTTTTTCCCATCTCCGGAATATAAAAGAGTGGATCGTAACCGAAACCTTCGGTCCCTCTCATCCTTTCAAGAATAATCCCTTCGCACTTGCCCTCTACCGAAAAAAATCTACCCTCAGGCAAAGCTATAGCTATCACACTGATAAAATGGGCCGTTCTTTTTTCATACGGTATCCCCTTCATCATCTGCAACAGTTTCTTATTATTCTTTTGATCATCAGCATGTACACCTGCAAATCGTGCCGAATATATTCCCGGCTGTCCGTCTAGGGCATCAACTGCTAATCCAGAATCGTCAGCTAATGTTATTAACCCACTCGCTTTAGCCGCTGTTTGCGCCTTGCTAATTGCATTTTCTAAAAAGGTCGTTCCCTTTTCTTCAAGTATTGGTATATCTTTTATATCTTCGAGAGAAAAAAGCTCAATTTCTAGCTTCTCGAGGTTTTTCTGCAGTTCCACCATCTTTCCTTTATTACGGGTCGCCATAAGCAAGCGTAGCTTCTCGCCTTTTTTAGAAAGCATATTCTTTCCCTAAAATATCTTTTTGCATAACAATCAATTGAGAAATTCCTTGTCTACCAAGACTTAAAAGTCCTTCTAGTTCCTTGTCTGTAAAAGGAGCACCCTCAGCAGTTCCTTGTATTTCGACAAACTGCCCCTTGCCTGTCATCACCAAATTCATATCAACAATTGCTTGCGAATCTTCCTTAAAGCACAAGTCAAGCAGTAATTCATCTTTTACTTTTCCTACACTGACAGCAGCTAACCAATCTTTAAGCGGCAAACTCTTAAGTTTTCGTTCATTCACCAATTTTTCCAAAGCAAATACTAGGGCAACAAAAGCCCCGGTTATTGCGGCTGTCCGAGTACCACCATCAGCTTGAATAACATCACAGTCTAAAGTAACAGTACGTTCTCCTAACGCTTCTAGGTCCACAACTGCTCGCAGAGAACGACCAATTAAACGTTGTATTTCATTAGTTCGTCCACTTACCTTCCCTCGATTTGCCTCTCTCTGATTGCGAGTAAGAGTGGCCCTCGGTAGCATAGAGTATTCTGCCGTAATCCAACCTTTGTTTGTACCTTTTAAAAAAGGTGGTACTTTCTCCTCAATCGTAGCATTACATAAAACACGGGTCTCTCCCATCTCTATCAATACCGACCCTTCGGCAAACTTTGTATAAGATGGAGTTATCTTGTTGGGTCTCAGCTGATCAATTTGTCTTCCGTCTATACGTTCCAATAAATTCACCTCATTAATTAAAAACTCATGCCTTCTTTAACTCTGGCCATATTTTATCCTAGCTTTACGTTAGCTATCAGTTAATTGTAAGGTAATTTTCTCCACTGGCTCTACCTTACGGTTAAGAAAGAGAGTGCCTACCCGAGCAAATGCTTCCGGATCTCCACTGACAAAGTAACGATGTTTAGGCAACTCTTCAACACATAATATGTTATCACTTTTTAATCTCTCTAGCGCTCTTTTAACAGTTTCCTTAGCTGGATCGACGTGTGTTACTGCCGGGCCGGTAATCCTCTTCAGTAGTGGCATTAAAAAGGGATAGTGCGTACAACCCATAATCAAGGTATCAACCTCTTGTTGTATTAAGGGCTCAAGATATTGTAACGCAGCATTACATACTGCTTCACCCTCAATCTCGCCTTTTTCTACAAAGGGCACGAAAAGCGGACATGGTTCTGCCGCCGCCTTAATAAGAGGGTTCTTTTCTTTGAGCATTTTCTGATAAACTTCACTTTTTGTTGTAGCCTCTGTGGCAATTATACCAATTCGACCATTCTTGGTTATACTGAGTGCCTTATCTACACCCGGTTCTATAACTCCTATAAAAGGAACATCATACTTCATTATGAGATCGTTGTATGCCAGTGAATTAGTAGTGTTACAGGCAATGATAATCATTTTACAACCTTGCCCTATCAAGAAAGAGGTTATCGCCGTACTAAAACTCTTTATTTCCCAAGGCTCCCTAGATCCATAAGGAACATGGGCTGTATCAGCAAAATAAATGAAAGATTCGTTAGGCATCTGCTGAAGCATTTCGCGAACAACACTCAACCCTCCAACACCCGAATCAAAAACACCTATAGGTGAACTTGCTTTTTTATTCATGAAGATGTTCCAACCTTTTGTTTTAGTTTATTTATAACTATTTTGCTTTTCTGGAAAAAATTCCACCTTTGGTTTGACGGGCATCAAAAATCGTCCAAAAAGCATCTTTATCCCATTGATCAATTTCTTTACGCAGTTCAGGGATGTACTTTCTTTTCAAAATAATCTGTAGGATATACCGGACTCCTTCTCTGCCCATTCCTTCTACTACAGTAACACCATATCCACAGCAGCGAAGCTTTTCCGTTAGCTCTAGAGGTGACTTCAAAGTAATTACTTGAACGGTAAGTATCCCAACAGCTAACTTTTCTTCAATGAAGCTCCCCACAATATTACCCGCAGCAAATCCTAAGGCATATATAAAAATATTCAGCGGATTATCAAGATTAGAGAATATTTTACCTAGTGCCCATATATAAATAAGCACTTCAAAGAAGCCAATTATCGCTGCATAGAACCGTTTCCCTCTCACGATCATAAGCGTCCGCACAGTCGATAGTGATACATCGGCTATACGTGCAAAAAAAATAAACAGATATCCGCCTATCAATGGCAACATAATATAGATCCCCCGGTTCCAAGACTTACCTATACATTTAATACAAAGTCTTTCCTTTCTAGGTATATCATATAGTATAACATTGAAGCAAAAATATAACTACAAAATGGGCAAAAAATTGCCGAGAACAGAGCATTCCCGGCAAGCGAAGCTATTTTATTCTCACTTTTTATAAGTCATCTTTTATTATGAGTAGTGCTTTCATCACTCAAAATAGGCCTTAATTCCATTAAATATTCCTATCGCCAGCTTCTGCCTGTAAGCTTCCGTTCCAAGAAGTTTTTCCTCTTCTACATCCGATAAAAAGGCTGTCTCAACTAGAATAGAAGGCACCCTGGTCTCCCTCAATACCGCAAAATTAGCTGTCAAAACACCCATATCCTTGCGGCCTCCTGCTATTACCAATTCTCGTTGAACAAGAGTAGCTAACTTTTGTCGGCTGTATTTCTGTGTGTTTAGAACCGCATCATTGGTTGGGGCGTAATAATATGTACTGTGTCCTGATATATTATTTTTTAATGAGTAGTTTGCATGAACACTGACGAAAATATCGGCGTTGGCACTATTGGCAAGACCAGCTCTTGCTGCCAAGGACAATTCTGTCTGCCCGGTATGGGTCATAATAACTCCGGCTCCAGCCTCCTCTAACAGCTTTTTGAGTTTGAAGGCAATATCCGTGTTTACATCCTTTTCTTTAAGTCCTGTATATTTTCCCAGTGCCCCTGGATCGAGCCATCCACCCGGTTGAATGCTAGAATGGCCTGGATCAACAACGATAACCTTCCCGGTCAAACCTTTTGTTTGCTTGGTGCCTAATTGTATTCTTGTTTTTTTACTAGCTTCATCATAGCTTATTGATTGCGTAGGTGCAAAGCTGAAGGACACTTCTATAACGGCCTTTTGGGCTTTAGGATATATTTTGATACCCTGGATACCCAAACGAGTATTTTTCCCTTCATAGTTTCGCTCAGTGGGTCCATCAAGTTCTAATATGATTTTATTATCATTAGAAGAACTGATTTGATACTGGTCACTTGTCCAACCTTCTAAAAGCAAAATTGGTCTACCCGCTGAATCTATTATTTTGAATGCCTTGCCTTCAGCTATTGGAGCTATCAATACCTCACTCTCCAGAATACTGCCACGCGAGGACGTTGTAGCCGTAGTAGGTTCGGTTAACCACTCAGCAATCCAACCCTTCGTTCCATCATAAAGCTTGACTTCCAACCAATCCCCTTGTTTCGCGGTTATAGCCAGTCGTTCACCTGCATTAACTTTTGCGATTACTTTTGCGTCAATAACTGCCTGCTGTCTTATATTGACAGTGCCTCCTGTAACAACAACTGTTTGTGCATATGTATTATCTTGTGTTGGCTGGTTTTCCGTGTTATTTACAGGTGCCGAGACCAATTCTACATAATCCGCGGTAACCCATCCCAATTGTTCTCCAACCTTTATTTTATACCAACCTTCTTTTTGCTCAACAATTTCATGTACTTCATTCAGCCCAATTTTGGTAAGTAACGTATAGTTGGTGCCCGGACCGCTTCTTACATTGAGGACATCCGTCATAATCTTTCCATATTTTTGCTGAGTTGTATTTTGGCTTGTTCCAGTTTGACTCGTAGTGTTATGCACACTTGTAAGCCACCCGGCTATCCAGGCCTGTCCAACTCCTGGTGCCTGAATTTGATACCAACTGTTTTGCATACAAGTTCTTCTTTTATAAGTCTTCGATGTGATTCTGTAAGCAACTCAGTTAGAATTTTTAAAATAGCTTCAGGTTCGTCCATATTATAATTAAGTGTTGTTTCATTACTAATCGATTTAGGAATTGAATATTTATTGACTTCAATTTGATCATTACTTCTTCCCATGATGTGATCAAGATAAGAAAGATAGGATTGTTCACTCATGACTGATAAAATATTTTTCTTGTTTTCTTCTTTTGTAAAATCACCAATTGTTTTAATGCCTATTTTTTCTAATCTCGGATACGTTTTCTTACCTATACCAAATGTTTCTCCAATACTTAATGGAAATAGTTTTTCAACAATATCCTTTTTTCTAAGTACGGTAATTCCAAGTGGCTTTTTCATGTCAGATGCCATTTTAGCTAAAAATAATGTTGGAGCAATTCCAATTGAACATGGCAATTGATATTCTTTCATCAAACCGTCTTGAATTTCTTTTGCTAAATCCATCGGATGTTTCTTCATAGATGCTTCTGTCATATCAATATATGCTTCATCAATAGACCCTTCAATAATTAAATTCGAATATCTTTTTAAGAAACTAAAAAATAGTTTTGAATATTTCTTATACAAACTAAACTCAGTGGGTACGACAATTAGCTTAGGATAAATGCGAAATGCATCATTGATATTCATTGCACTATGTATACCTAACTTTCTAGCTTCATAGGATGCAGTCGATACAACACCTCTCCTAAAAGTTGATGATCCCCCAACAACAAAAGCCTTATTCTTTAAATAAGGGTCTTTTATGACAGCACAACTTGCAAAAAAAGCGTTGAGGTCAATATGAAAGATTATTTTAATATTGTTTTTCATCAA
>PHAD01000003.1 GCA_002841595.1 Firmicutes bacterium HGW-Firmicutes-12 | reverse complement strand
GGGTTAATGTAGGTTCGGTAGTTAGCCTCAGCGGACAGTGGGTACATGACAGCAGGTTTGGCAGGCAATTTAATGCCATATCCTGTTCGGAAACTATCCCTGCCACAGTTATAGGTATCGAAAAGTATTTGGGGAGTGGGTTAATCAAAGGAGTAGGGCCTGTTAACGCCAGGAGAATTGTTAAAAGATTTAAAGAAGATACCTTGAAGATAATTGAAGAAGAGCCGGAGAGATTAGCTGAAGTTGAAGGAATTGCCTATAAAAGGATGGAAATGATTAAAAACGCCTGGCAGGAGCATAAGGAAATAAAAAATGTTATGCTTTTCTTACAGGAATACGATGTCCCAACCTCTTACGGAATAAAAATATATAAAACTTATGGAAATGATAGCATTAGACTTGTTCGTGAAAATCCATATAGACTAGCTGATGATATCTGGGGTATCGGTTTTAAAACTGCAGACAGGATTGCCGAAAAACTAGGCTTCGATAAGGCTTCTTTCGCGCGATGTCGTTCCGGTATTATATATATTTTAAATCAGGCTTCGAATGACGGACATTGTTATTTGAAGAGGGAAGAATTGCTAAGCCAAACTGTAGAAGTTCTGGAAATTGATATGGACGGAATTGCGAAGTATATAGATTGCATGCTGCAGGATGGAAGTATCATAAAAGAAGATGGGGAGGATGCTTTTTATCTGCCTACTCTATGTTTCAGTGAGTTGGGAGTTGCTCGGAGAATAAAAGAAATACTAAATGTGGGGCATAAGTACAAGTGTCAGCAAATAAGCGAGATAATAGAACAGGTACAAAGAGAAAATAGTATTATCTACGACAGCATTCAGATAGAAGCTATTAAACAGGCTGTTCAATCCAAATTCATGGTCTTGACTGGTGGCCCTGGCACGGGTAAAACGACTACGACCCTGGCTGTTATTAAGGTTTTTGAAAAGATGGGAGCCCAAATATATTTGGCTGCACCAACCGGAAGAGCAGCTAAAAGATTGTCGGAGGCGGCCGGGATAGAAGCTAGAACTATTCATAGACTGCTAGAATTTAAGCCTCCCCAGGGGTATCAGAAGAACATAGATAACCCGTTGGATTGTGATATATTAATAGTAGATGAAACTTCAATGGTAGATATTGTCTTAATGTACAATCTGTTAAAAGCCGTACCTAATGAAGCTGTAGTAATATTGGTGGGAGATGTAGATCAGCTACCTTCTGTTGGACCCGGTAATGTTTTGCGTGATATACTTTCTTCGGGTATTATAAATGTGGTCAGACTTGAAAGAATTTTCCGGCAGGCCCAGGGAAGTATGATTATAACGAATGCACATCGTATTAATCAAGGACAAGTCCCTGTTCTGCGAAGTAACAAAGAAAGCGATTTCTTCTTTATTGAAGAGAATGATCCTGATAATATTGCAAAGATAATCAAAAATCTATGTTCAAGGCGTCTTCCTGCTTATTATGGGGTTGATAGTATAAATGATATTCAGGTAATAACACCTATGACTAGAGGTAACGTAGGCACACGCAAGTTAAATGAAATATTGCAGGATACTCTTAACCCGGGAAGTGAGGGACTAGTATATGGAGGAGTGAATTACAGGCAGGGTGATAAAGTAATGCAGATTAAGAATAATTATGATAAGAATATTTTCAATGGTGATATTGGCAGGATAACACGAATTGATAATGATGATAAAGTAGTGGCAATTACCTTTGATAAGCAAGAGGTTTCATATGATGTGACAGAGCTAGATGAGATTATGCTTGCCTATGCGACTACTGTTCACAAGAGTCAAGGGAGCGAATACAAGATCGTTGTCGCCCCCCTGGTAACCCAGCATTATATGATGCTGCAGAGGAATTTGCTTTATACTTGTGTCACTAGAGCAAAGAGAGTTATGATAATTGTTGGCTCACAAAAAGCCCTGATAATGGCTATAAAGAATAACAAAGTGACAAAAAGAAATACACTATTGTCAAGACGATTAAATGATGTGCTTTAATTAGATTTAGGGATTGATTTGGCTATAAGGGGGACGACATGATTAGTAGAGAAAAAATAAAACTATGTATCGGGTTATTCTGGACTTTTTTTAGAATTGGAGCTTTCACGTTTGGCGGTGGGTTTGCTATGATCCCGTTGATTGAACGCGATGTGGTAGAAAAACGCAAGTGGATGGGCTACGAAGAATTTATTGATATGCTAGCGGTGACTCAGTGCTCCCCAGGGCCCGTAGCTGTTAATTCGGCTGTCTTCATAGGCTATAAGCTATGTGGTATACCAGGAGCCGTGGCCTCGCTTTTGGGGGTTACTCTTCCTTCATTTATAATTATTCTCTTGTTAGCCTTGTTTTTAGCCAAGCAAGGAAAACAGGTGGTATTAGAGAGGTTTTTTGATGGTGTTCGCCCTGCTGTCGTTGCTCTAATACTCGGTGCAGGGATTAAAATGGGGCAAAAATCATTGAGAGGCACTAGTGATTACATAGTAGGTGCTATAGCACTTCTTTTATTAATTTTCCTTGGTATACATCCTATTGTGATGATCATTTCTGGTGCAATACTGGGAATAATACGACAAAACCGCTCCGTCAGAGAGGAAAGGTAGGTGGGATAAGTGCTGTTTTTGCTTTTTAGAACCTTTTTCTTTATTGGAGCTTTTAGTTTTGGTGGTGGTTATGCAATGCTGCCGCTGATACAAGAAGAGGTCGTCTTAAACCATCAATGGCTTTCTATGCAGCAATTCTCAGATATTATTGCGGTAGCAGAAATGACCCCAGGACCTATAGCCATAAACACGGCTACCTTTGTTGGTTTTAATATGGCCGGAATTTTAGGTTCAACGGTGGCAACCTTAGGTGTTGTATTACCTTCTTTTATATTAATAGTAGGCTTAGCAGGGTTAGTGCTCAAGTATAAGGGAAATAGGTTTTTTAAGGGTGCTTTTGCCGGGCTTCGTCCGGTTGTGGTAGCACTTGTTGTTGGGGCTGCTTTTCTTATAGGTATGCATACCATTACAAGTGTAAAGGAGATTATTCTTTTTGCGGTTGCCCTAGGGTTGATGAGAAAGACGAGCTTACATCCAGTATTGATAATCTTAGGCTTCGGTCTATTAGGAGTGCTAATAAACTGACTTATATCTATTAATATATATATAAATATTAAGCCGCCCCTGTAGGGGACGGCTTTTGGTAACTATCTGCGAACAGTGGGTCGAAAATTATCGAGTACACCTAGAACAACATGAGCGAGTCCGAAACCGGCGATACCAGCACCGATTGATCCGCCAACCAAAGCACCTGCTCCGGTAACAGCGGCGCCTACACCTGTAACTACCCAACTAGTGGTATTATTTTGCCTCATATTGAAAATTCACCTCCTGTTAATAGTATGTAATCATCAGGAGGTTTTTATCCGATAGCTAAACGCCGCTAAGACTACCTTCTTGATAGTTTAAACGGCGTTTAGCTCTATTCATATTTAAATTCTTGCAAAGCTAAGCTTAAGGCTTCTTGATAGACTTGTTTCAAAGGAAGTCCGCTCTTTTTCGCAATTTGACGACAGTCTTCATATTCTGGTGCAATGTTATTAATCTGGTTTTCGTGACTTCCTAGTTTGATGCGTACTGACCCGTGAGGTGTTTGCAATGTGTGAGATTCTCTTTTAAGCTTATATCTTTTTTCTTGGCGCAAACGTACACCTAAGGTACTGGACTCTTTCAAGATTACATCGAGAAGTGGTTGTTGGTCGGATAAAGTACTAATTACGGTTAGCAAGGTACCGGGACGGTTTTTTTTCATATATATGGGAGTCAGGAAAACCTCCAAAGCACCAACCTCAAAAAGTCTATCCATAATGTATCCGTACAATTCGGGATTCATATCATCTATTGTAGTCTCAATAACTGTAGAAGTATCGGTATCGAAACTGACTGTTGAAGTATGACCGATAAAGAGACGCAAGACATTAGGAATTTCCAAGTCCCAAGAGCCAGCTCCATAGGCGACTATCTCTACCTCCAGGGTCGGTTGAGGTCCAAATTCCTGCGTAAGGCTCGTAATTATGGCGGCTCCAGTTGGGGTGAGTAGTTCTCCTTGTACACTAGTACTATAAAAGGAGGCTCCCTTTAATAATTCTGCAGTTGCAGGTGCCGGAATAGGCATTCGTCCATGAGCGCAATTAACCATTCCGCTGCCCGTATGTAATGGGGATGAGTAGACTTTTTCAATTCCAAGATAATGAAGACAGAAGGAGGCACCGACAATATCGACAATGGTGTCAACAGCACCAACTTCATGGAAATGAACGTCCTCAAGTTTACATTGGTGTACCTTAGCTTCTGCTTCACCTAACCGCTTGAGAATTTGTAATGAAAGATCCTTTACTTTTTGTGCTAAAGGGCTATTCATAATAAGGGTATAAATATCGCTGTAATTTCTGTGGTGACTATGAGTATGACTATTAGTATGACTATTAGTATGAGTATGACTGAGATTATCAGTATGCTCGTTAGGGTGGTTATGAGAATGATCCGTATGAACATCTACATCAAAATAGAGGGCATCAATACCTAGTTTTTTAACACGTTTAGAGATTAAAGAGTATTCATTCTGTAGACCTAATTTGGCCAGTTCTTTTTCAAGTTCCTCTAAAGGGACCCCAGCATCCAAAAAAGCTCCAATAATCATATTTCCTGATGCACCGGAGAAGCAGTCGAAATAGGCTGTTTTCATTAATTTTCACCCCACTTGCTAATTTCTATATATTAATATCTTCATTAATAAGTGCGGCCAAGCGTCCAGCGCCAAAACCGTTATCAATGTTAACTACGCCTACACCGGCAGCGCAGCTGTTAAGCATGCCAAGCAGTGCGGAAATACCTTGGAAATTAGCCCCATATCCTACGCTAGTAGGTACGGCAATAACGGGACGGCTGACAAGACCTCCGACAACACTTGGCAGTGCGCCTTCCATTCCGGCTACAACTATGAGAACATTAGCCTTACTAATTTTATCCATATGCGCGAATAACCGGTGGATTCCGGCAACCCCAACATCATATAGGCGTTCAACGCGGTTACCCATAATTTGGGCAGTTAATAAAGCTTCCTCGGCCACAGGAATATCTGAGGTGCCAGCACTGATTATAAGGATAAGACCTTTATTTAAGGGAAGTTCTTGGCGGTTAATCACGACCATACGGGCCTCTTTATAATATTCAACTGGAGTGGGTATCGCTTTCTGTAGTGCTTGAAATACCTCTTCCTCGGCGCGACTGATAAGGATATTGCTGCTTCTTTCTGCTAGGTTTTGTGCAATATCTTGTATTTGCCGGAGAGTTTTACCAGGTGCATAGACCACTTCAGGAAAACGCTGGCGCAGTGCTCGGTGGGTGTCGACCTTGGCAAAACCAAGATCCTTAAAAGGAAGCTCCTTTAGTAGCTCGTAAGCTTCGTTAATAGTAAATTCACCTTTTTGTACCTGCTCTAGAATTGTCTTTAATTCATTTTGCATTATTCTTGGTTCCTCACAATCGTTAGAGTTTCGTTTTGACTGCCCTGTCTATAACCGCGTATATCTAGGGCTACGTAGATATACCCGAGGTTTCGTAGTTCCTTGTTGATTTTTTTTACTGTATCAGGCGCAAGAACCTGGGCAAAATCCGAGGGTGGGACTTCCAACCGGGCTATTTCTCCATGGTGGCGAACCCGGAGCTGATTGTGACCCAAGATAGATTTTATTACCGTCTCGGCCTTGGCGATAGTTACCAATATCTCCTTGGTAATAGTAGTACCATAAGGTATTCGTGTAGCTAAGCAAGGCTCGGAAGGTTTATCCCATACAGTCAAATTCATTTTCTGGGCAAGCTTCCTTATTTCTGCTTTGGTAAGACCTGCTTCTTGTAAAGGACTCCTGATGAAAAGCTCTTCGGCGGCCCTACGGCCCGGACGATAGTCAGAGAGGTCATCTTGATTGCTTCCTTCTATAACAAAGGCAAGTTCCTTAAGTAATGCCAGATCCTTTAGAAGCTCGAAGCGAATTTTTTTACAATAGTAGCAGCGATCGGCAGTGTTGGAGATAAAATCAGGTTGTTCAAGGTCGTTCGCGGGTAATAATAGATGAGGGGACTGCATCTGTTGGGCTAGTTTTATTGCGTCATTTATTTCTTGTTCAGTACTGATTTCTGACGAAAGAGTAACAGCAAGAACGTGATCAAACCCGAGAACCTTTATGGCAACAGCCAGTAGAAGACCACTGTCAACCCCGCCGGAATAGGCTACTAGGACGCTTCCCATCTCTTTTAGAATTTCTTGCAATTTTAGATATTTTCCCATAATGCACTCCTTTTAGTGAAACATGGAATCAATAAAACTATAGCATTGTGCTGTTGGGGTGTCAATTAGTGATAGGAAGTTTATTGTGTAAGTAAATTTTGTAATATGACCACGTTAATATGGTAACTATAATAGCGAGGTGAAATTATGAAAAAATATATGGGTATTACAACAGTTATTATAGTGGGTTTATTGGCCGGAGTATTTTATTGGGGAGAATATGATCTCAAGCTTGTCCCTAATGAACCTGATTTAAGACCGAGAATAGAGGAGGGTTCTCCGAGTGAGATGTCGGAGAAATTCGATCTTAGTGGGGGTTCGGAACGAGATAACCGGGGATTTCCACAGCGTACTATTGTAGATCTTGTTTCTTTACATCCAACTCTTTTCTTTAGAGAAGGATCACAAAAGGCAAAAAAGGTAGCGTTAACCTTTGATGATGGTCCAGATTCTGTATATACTCCGCAGATGATGGATATCTTGAAGGAATATAATGTGAAGGCTACTTTTTTCTTAATAGGTAATAGGGCCCATCTATTCCCTGAAGTTGTTAAAAGAATGGTTAACGAGGGACATGTGGTGGCCAATCATTCCATGACACATGCAAATATTGCTAAGCTTAGTAAAGATAAAGTATATCAGGAAATTAAGCAGGCGGAAGATGCTCTATATAAGATAATTGGGTATAGAACTGCTTTATTTCGATCACCATATGGGTCGCTTAATTCGGAACAGGTTAAACAAATAGGGAGTTATAATTATAAGGTTATTGCTTGGAACGTGGATTCTCTGGACTGGAAAAGTCTTTCTGCGGAGCAGGTCAAATATAACATTCTGGAGAATGCCAAGGAAGGAAGCGTAATCCTGCAGCATTCTTCCGGGAGTCTAGAGGAAGACTTAACCGGCTCTGTAGCAGCCCTTCCGGAGGTCATAAAAATACTCAAGAAAGATGGTTATGAATTTGTAACTATTCCTGAATTGTTAAAAATACCATATAAGAAGTGAAAAATATGGCTTAGGTATTGAATTTATCGCTAAAAAAGATAAAATAAGACAAAAAGAGTTATATAGAAAGAGGATAAATTATGTACATAAGCACAAGAGATAATTTCGAGAAAGTTACAGCTGCCCAAGCAATCAAATTAGGAATGGTTCCTGCGGGTGGACTATTCGTCCCGGAAAAGATACCACAAATGACTGAAGAAGAGATTATGGGACTTAAAGGGAAGACGTACCAGGAAATAGCACAAATCATACTTTCTCTTTATTTAGAAGACTATTCTGTTGAAGAAATTCAGGAAAGTGTCGTAAAAGCCTATAACAGTCACCAATTTTCGCATGTGGAAATTGCCCCGCTGCAAAAGATAAATGAGTATACCTTTGTGATGGAGCTTTGGCATGGTCCAACCGCCGCCTTTAAGGATATGGCCCTACAGGTCATGCCTCATTTACTTTCCAAGGCGATTAAGAAACTAGACTCACAAAAGGAAATTATTATTTTGGTGGCAACTTCAGGGGATACTGGTAAGGCAGCTTTAGAGGGTTTTAAGAATGTACCTGGAATAAAAATTATAGTTTTCTATCCTTATCAGGGCGTCAGCAAGGTACAGGAATTACAAATGACTACGACAGAAGGAAGTAATACTCATGTTGTTGCAGTTAAAGGGAATTTTGATGACTGCCAAAGTGCGGTGAAAGAAATCTTCGGGGATGTCGAATTTAAAAGGACATTAGCAGAGCGGGGCTATGAATTTTCTTCAGCTAATTCTATCAATTGGGGGAGACTGCTTCCTCAAATAGTTTACTATTTTCATGCGTATGTTGATCTACTAGAGAAAAAAGAAATAGTAGCCGGAGAGAAGATTAATTTTGTTGTACCTACAGGTAATTTTGGTAATATTCTGGCTGGCTGGTATGCAGCTGAGATGGGATTACCAATAAACAAGCTTATCTGTGCGTCTAATGATAATAAGGTTTTAGCCGACTTTTTTGCAGATGGGATTTATAATCGAAAAAGACCTTTTATACAGACAATCAGTCCTTCCATGGATATTCTTATCTCCAGTAACCTTGAACGCTTTCTTTTTGAAATCACCGGTCATGATGGTGAAAAGGTTAAAGGCTGGATGAGTGATTTAGCTGATGAGGGTCGTTTTGTCGTGGAAGCCAAGAGCATGGAAAAAATCAATAAAATAATAGCAGCCGGCTTTGCAACTATAGATGAAACAATGGGTACAATAAAGAAATATTTTGATGAGTATGGGTATACCTTTGATACACATACGGCGGTGGGAATGAAGGTTTATGAAGACTATGTAAATATTACTGGAGATAATACTAAAACAGTCCTTGATGCAACGGCTAGCCCTTTCAAGTTTAATGCCAGTGTACAAAAAGCTATTATGGGACAAGGAGCTGTGGAAGGGAAAGATGAAATAACTATTCTGAAGGAGTTAAGTGATACTGTAAAAATGCCTATTCACCCGTCTTTGCGTGATCTGAATAAAAAGCCGATACTTCATAGTAGACTGTGTGAGCAAGATGGGATAAAAAATGAGGTTAAAGATATATTAGACTTAAAAAAATAAAAGTAATAAGCGGAACGGATTAAATATATTAAGCTATACAGTATTGGCAGGGTAACAACCCTGCCAATACTGTATAGCTATGTAATGCAATTGCAAGTTTGAATAAAGTTATTATTTAATATTTTACAAATTTATGGAACAAATTGATGGGAATTTCGTCTTAGTCATAATGTGGAGGTGTTGGCTTGAGTGCAATGATACGAATAGAAGGATTGACAAAAAAGTATCGATTGGGGCAGGAGATAATTACTGCTCTTGACAATGTTAGCCTCGAAATTGCAGTAGGTGAATTCCTCTGTATTTTAGGTACATCTGGTTCTGGCAAGACAACAATGCTACATATTATGGCGGGGTTAGAGCGGCCTACTCGGGGGAGTGTTTTCATTAAGGATATTAACCTATCTAAAATGAAAGAAAAAAACATGCCTATTTTTCGTCGGAAATATATGGGCTTTATTTTCCAGTCATACCATTTGATACCTTCTTTAACGGCGATAGAGAATGTATCCCTTCCTTTGATATTTGGTGGAGCTGCTACGAAAGAAAGGTCAAAAAGGGCCCGTGATATGCTAGTTCAAGTTGGCTTACAAGATAGATTAAAGAATAGACCGACAGAAATGAGTGGCGGACAGCAACAGAGGGTTTCAATTGCTAGAGCCTTAATCAATGATCCCAAGATAGTCTTTGCTGATGAGCCCACCGGTAATCTAGATACAAAGACTTCAAGTGAAATCATGGGTATTCTTACTAAAAAGGTTAAGGCTTCTGGAACAACACTAATTATGGTTACTCATGATCTGGAGATAGCAAGCTATGCGGATAGAGTAATACGCATGGTGGATGGACATATCATTGAGGATAAAAGAAGGAGTGTTATAAGTGAAGAAAGATAAAAAGATGTTTTTTAGATACGTAGCAACAGTAGTACTCACAATCAGTTTGTTAACTCTTGGATTAATGCCGGTTTCGGCTGCAACTATTCAAATTGATACTATTGACCCAATTCTCGTAATTGACAAGGTCAGCGTTGATCCAGCGGTTGCCGGTGGTGACTTTACGCTTGGTATAAGTGTTCGCAATATAGCAAATAATCCTGGTTTTGACTTGGCTTTTTCTTTTAAGATTAAAGATACAGACAGCCTAGATCCCTTTAGTTTAGCAGCGAATCAAGTTACAACAATTGACCAACTAGACGGTAATGCCACAAGAACAATGTTCTTTACATTCTCCGTAGCAAAGGAAGCTCAGAATAAAAACTATGATATGGTTGTTAGCCTGACGGGTAAAAATGCTTCATTTCAACAAGTGGTTAGTAGCGGGACCGTATTAACTATTCCGGTTACATATGACCAAACTAAGCCTGTTCTAATAATTAATTCAGCAGATATTAGTCCGATCAATCCAGATCCGTCAGGGGAATTTGATGTGCACTTTAATTTGGGAAACCTTAGTAAAACTACTGATGCCAGAAATGTAGTTATGTTATTGGATGGTGCAGACAATTTTGAAGTTAAAGAAATTTCAAATAAGAAAAACATAATGAAATTGGAAAAAGGCACATCTACGGTAGTTTCTTACCATTTACAATCTAAGGATACACGGATAGATAATACCATCAAGCTCAAAATTAGTTTTGACTACCTGGGCAGTGAGTCTTCAAGTGTGGAAGAGATCATTAATTTGCCGCTTTCATGGGAGGAAGCCGGAATAGGGACAACACCTTGGGTTATTGTTAATAAATATACCTTGTCTGATGAACAGATCTTAGCCGGAAATACTGTGGCCTTAAGGTTATTTATTGAAAATACCAATCAGCGCCCTGTGAAAAACGTCAAGATTTCTCTGGGTGTTATTAAGATAGAAGAAACTAGTAGTACTACCACTACTCAGACCACTGGCGGAACTGTATTTTCTCCGGTAAACAGTAGTAATAGCTTTTATATTGACAATATACCCGGCAAAACCGTTATAGAAAAAGCGATAGATTTATATGTGGACCCTAATGCGTCTGCTAAAACCTATATTGTACCGGTTGAAATTAAATATGAGGACCGCGGGGGTAAAGTATTAGAATGCGAGGAGCTTGTCAATATTCCTGTTACACAGGAGTGTAAGCTTAATGTGCTGTCTTTGCAGGTGCCACAAGAAGGGTTTGTTGGACAGCCCGTTCAAGTGTTGGCTGAATTTGTTAACGTAGGCAAGGTTTCTTTGGGGAATTTTATGGTCAGACTGGACGGAGAATTTCAGAAAGAAAACAGTACCTATTATGTTGGAAACCTGGATATGGGATATAATGATTTTTTCCAAGCAATGTTAATTCCAGAAAAGGAAGGCGCGTTAGACGGCAAGGTGGTATTTTCCTATATTGATAATAATAATAAAGATATAGAGGTTGAGCACCCTTTTAGCATTGATATCCAGAGTATGCCAGTAGCTATGCCGGGTAGCGAGGGTGAAATGGGTGAGATTGGCAATGGAATTAATTCCGGGAAGTCTTTTAATGGAAGAGTACCTCAATCCGGTGGCTTTTTTTCATCTCTTCTCTCTAATTGGCTGACGCTTTTGTTGAGTTTGGTTATCCTAGTGGAGGGCTTTTTTATCTGGCGAATAAGGAGAAATAGAAGGGGCGAGGAGTTCTTAGATGAATAATCTAGACTTATTGCAGTTATCGGGAAACAGTTTGTGGCGTAGGAAGGTACGTACAATCCTTACTACCCTTGGAGTCATAATTGGTACAACTTCAATTGTTGTCATGCTTTCATTAGGTATAGGACTAAATGAAATGCAAAGGGAAAATATGGAGCGTTGGGGTAGTCTTACGATGATAAGGGTACAGCAAGGGATGATCTTTGACGCTGAAGGGAATCCTCTCAAGGAAGGTAAACAATTAAACGACGAAGCTGTTGATGAGCTACGTTCTATAGATGGAGTCTTAGCAGTATCACCTGTTTATAATTTTGGTGGTGAAGCCAGCTACGGTCGAAAAAGAGGAGGGCTGAATTTAATAGGGTTGGATGCCAGCAGCATGAATCAACTTGAATTTACTGCAGAACAGGGACGATTGCTCGAGGAAGGCGATCGTAATGTTATGGTTATTGGAAGAGAAGTAATTAATAATTTCCGCGATGAGGCCTTTATACGACAAATGAGAAAAGGTATGGGAATGGAAGGTATGATGAGTCAAGAAGAACAAGACCCTGGAGAATTGCTCAATCAACGTATCTCTATGACTATTAATGCTCGGGAAAATAAAAGAATATTCGGTTTTACTGTAGTTGGAATTTTGGAAGGTGAAAGAACGGAGCACTCTTATCAGGCTTATATTCCCATAGATGATCTCAAAAGAATGCGTGATTTTGGCTCTAATGGGAACTCACGATCAAGTAATATGGTTATAATGGAAGGAGTTGCTCACAGCAGGGTAAGCACAGCATCTAGTAAAAGGAGTGCAACTCAACAGAATTCTGATGACTATGACTATATTCTTGTACGTACAAACAATGTTGAGCAAAGTCAAAAAGCTTCTCAGGTAATTAAAGACTTGGGGTACAATACCTGGTCCATGGCTGATCAGTTGGAGGGAATCGAAAAAACCTCCCGGACGATTCAGGCCATCCTGGGAGGCATTGGTAGTATTACTTTATTAGTAGCAGCTTTAGGAATTACTAATACTATGATAATGTCAATTTATGAGAGAACTAGGGAAATAGGCATCATGAAAGTTATTGGAGCATCGTTTCATGATATTTACAAAATGTTTCTAACTGAAGCAGGTTTAATAGGTTTCTTAGGTGGGATATTCGGACTATGCTTTAGTTACATAGTCTCTTACATTATAAATAGATTAAGTGCAGGCTTTATGAACCAGGGCATGGTTGGCGGTGAAGCCTCCAGTATTTCAGTAATACCTGTCTGGTTAACATTATTTGCTGTTTTATTTTCTATTCTAGTTGGCCTGTTGGCAGGAATTTATCCGGCCTATCGTGCAGTTAGACTCAGTCCCATAAATGCAATCAGGAATGAGTAATAAAAGAATGAGCAATTAGGATTCGTGGCTAATTCTTTTAAGGACATATGATGCAACGATGAATATGGCTATAAGGTTAATTAATAACATGTTTTTTAACCTCCAATGATTTATTTTTTATTAGTACAAGACTATATATCTATATATCAAGATTATAGTACCGAGATAATTACATGTCAACTAATAAATGTAAAAAAATAACATTTTATAAATTAAACATAGATTTTATTACATTATAATTGTAGGGAGAATGGATATGTGTTTGATATTGATGGCATTGGATTGTCATGCGGAATACCGCCTAGTTATCGCAGCAAATAGAGATGAGGACTATGCCCGGCCTACGGAAGGGGCAGACTTTTGGCCAGACTACCCCGATATTTTGGCTGGCCGAGATTTATTACAGCTGGGAACATGGCTCGGGATAACCCGTGCCGGTCGTTTTGCTGCGCTCACAAATTACAGAGATCCCCTGAATTTTCGGCAGGGGGCTAGATCAAGGGGAGAACTGGTCGGTAACTATTTGCAAGCTAATGAGAGACCGGAAGAATATCTAAAAAAAGTACAAGCCACTGCAATTAACTACAATGGCTTTAATGTTCTACTCGGAGATATTCACTCCATATATTATTATGGAAATACGGAAAAAAGAATTACTAAATTGGAACCTGGTTATTATGGTTTAAGCAATCATCTGCTTGATACACCATGGACTAAAGTAGCAGTAGGAAAAAAAGCTTTGCAAGATGCCCTTTCAGATAATAAGAAGGTACATATTCCTGAGATTTTTAAGCTTCTCTCCGATCGGAGAAAGGCAGAGGATAGAGAACTTCCTAATACAGGGGTAGGCCTTTTGAAGGAACGTTTATTATCCTCAATATTCATTGATAGTGAAGATTATGGGACTCGTTCTTCCACAGTTGTCACGGTTAACAGAGATAATCATGTCGTGTTTACTGAACGTAAGTATTTTGAGAATGATCACGCTAAGTGGGAAGAAAGACAGTTTGAGTTTGATATTACTATGTAGTTTGGATGTACGCTAAATGAGGGAAAAAAGGGACTTTCCGTCAATAGTATCTTTCTGTACTTTCTGCTGTTGCGCCAGATATTCCAGGTGGGAGGCTGCTTCTCCTGTAGCAAACCATTTTTGTATCATAGGGAAATCACCCCATGATGTATAGGTTAAAGACCAGGTCATTTTTGAAGCTGCTTGATAGGCAGTAAGGGGACCAGAATTTAGGATACCTAGGAGCTCTTCGAGTCTTTCCTGATGGTGGTTTTTTATTTCCTCAATTCTTTTCGGGCAATCATAAATAAGACTACGATGACCTGGCAAGACAAGATCTATTTCCAATTCTAAAATTTTGTCAAGGTTATGTAAGTATTGACTTAGGGCATCAGGCATCTGTGGCCATACAGTGATATTGGGAGTAATACGAGCAAGAATGTGGTCACCTGAGATTAGAAGACGATATTTTGGCTCATAAAGGCACATATGACCGGGGCTATGACCTGGTGTAAGGATACAAATAAAAGAGTATTCGCCTATCTCTATTGTCGCGCCATTTTCAATGTAGCTTAATTCAAGTTGTTTTCCGGGAGAAGATTCTTTGGCGGGATGTTTTTGTGTCGCTGTTATAAGCTCGTCTGGAGGGAAACCATGAGAAGAGAGAAGACTGGATACATTAGTCCAGTATTCCCCCGACTCAAACATATTAAGTAGTATGCCATCCTCCTTACTGCAGAAAATACGGGAATTATTGGTTGCTAGACTTGAAACAAGTCCCGTATGGTCAGCATGCAAGTGAGTTAGGAAAAAGTCGCAATCTTCTAAAGAAATTTTAAGTTTTTCAAGTGAGGAAATGATGGCATTTTTACACTCCGGGCGGTTGAAACCGGTGTCAATAATTAAATGTCGATTGTTTCCTTTTATTAAGTAGGAGTTTAGCGATTTAAGCGGATTACCATGAAGTGGAACTTCTAATTGGAAAATATTCGGTAGTATTTCTATGGTCATTGTGCGGTCCCCTTTTTTCGTTACTAGATTAATGGTAGTTATTTTACTTTATTTCGAAGGTTGCTTGTATGGTGATTGTGTATTCAGTGTCTTCAGGAAGTACCGGGGTTTCCACGGAGTCTTCTGATTTAGCAGCCCGCAATTGATTATAATATATGGGTGGAGATTGACTTTCTTTGATGATGTTGATGTTTTGAACTCCGATGATTTCTACTTCGGCGGCTTTAGCTGCAAGTTCAACCTGGTTTTTGGCATCAAGGACTGCTTTTTCCATAGCCTGCCCGAGCAGTGCTTCTTTTCCTTCATCAGATAGAGTGAAGTTTAGATTACCAACCATTTCCACGCCGTTTTTTACGGCTGTATCAGCGATGGAACCAGCTTTCTCAATACTCTTTGTTTTGACAATCAACGTATTCTCGGCACGGTAGCCTACTACTTGTTGACCGTTTTTCTCAGTCCATTTGTAAATAGGGTTGAAGCTCAAATTTTGTGTTTCTAACTCATCTTTTGTTAGCCCTATTCCAAGTAAGGCATCAATGACTTCTTGCACTTTGGTAGCGTTGGTTTCTTGAACACTTTTATCTTTGCCTTCGCTAATAATGGACAGTCTAATTTCTGCAGTGTCTGGTTTTACGGTGATTTTTCCGGTACCGGTGGCGTTAATAGTGTGGACGTTAACTGGACTAGTTTGTGAGGCACAACCAACAGACATAATAAGGACCAGAAGGATAGCAGTTGCATAAAATAATTTTTTCATAAGTAAGACCCCCTTTGTATTATATACTAAATAGACGCAATTAATAGATTTTTGTTTCATCGGACAAAAAATTGCCTTCTGTAACCAAACTCGGCTTTAGGGCATATAGTAGATTAGCAAGATAATTAAACATTATTATCAAGAAGGAGTGAATATTAATGGCAGATTTAAATCAAGCTGGTTATGGTACTCCATTTGGAGGAACAGGCATGTTGTTTCTGATAATCCTTGTATTAGTCATTTTCCCAGGCTGGCCTTTCTTAAGTGGTCCTTGCACCTAAAATAAAATAAGAAATAAGGAACAAAGACTCTGTAATTCATTACAGGGTCTTTTCTTATATATATTGCGTTCCATCTGTCAGTGCTAAAGTGTTAAGCCTGCTCTATTAGCTCAAGCAAATACACAAGAAACAGCGTCTTTGGTAGTATATCGTGTTGATCATAGTGACGCCAGTATAAATACATTCAAGAATACACAAGGTCAGTTGAGCTTTGTAGTACGTGTGAGATGGAAAAAATGTTTTACCAGGAGATTACTAGGCAAATAGAGTCCGCAGTATACAAATCTCAGAAAGAATTCGGAGTGGATTATTTGGGCTTCGGGGAAGCTTTTAAACGCAGTGATCCCCATGCATTTGCGAAACTGGATTGGGATAAGACTTTTACCGATATTCCGATTAATGTAGAGGTCACTGCCTCCGTTACAAGATTTGGTTTATCCCCGTAGTAGTTACCCTAGAAATAAATGAAATTCTTTAATCCCAGCAAGATGATGAGTCCTCCAGGTAATAGGGATATTTGATTTTGCATTTTCTCGAAGGTAAACGCTCTTCCCAGGAATAGTCCCAATGAGACTAGAGTAAACTTGGCGGCAGCAACAAAAAGTGGAGTAAATATTGGACTATAGCCCGCCATGGCTGCGGCAAAGCCCGCACCTAGAGCATCCATAGCCAGAGCAGTTCCTAAGAAGAGGGCTTCTTTTACATCTATAGATCCAGAACTGTCCATGTCGGCGACGACGGGTTCCTTTAAGATCTTGATGATTAGCCCGAGGCTCTTGATTTGGAGTTTGTATATCCTGTTATCCGGAATTATGTTTATGATGATGTTTTGTATTAACAGCCAGGTCCCAATGATGATTAAGAGCAATGAGCCTAAATAACAGGCTATTTCATAGGGTATGATTGAGGCTAAAGTGTTGCCGATGAGCATGGATAAAGTAATCGCGATAGCTGATGAAGTGCATATGATTAAGAAGGGGAGCTTGGGGATAGTTATCTTTCTCATTCCGTAGGAAAGACCTACTCCAAAACCATCTAGACTTAATGCTAGGGCAAAAAGTACAGTTTGAAAAATGAACATTATCTTGCCTCCTGTATGATTAAGACTCCCTACACTATATGCAAAAATAAATAAGGGGTAACAAAAATAACCTTCCAACTGTTAGATTGGGAGGTTATTTTGTTAGGCTGGAAATGGGTATTTGTAAATTTTATAAATAAAAAACTGAGGGTAATATAGTATCACCAAAGAGCTTTTAATACAATAGATAGCTCAGGGAAATCTGGATGTACAACGATGTCTTCATCCATACCAGTTGCGACTAGGGCATAGGTGCCGTCGCGGAGGGAAAAGCACTCGAGGGTTTTCTCAAGCGGGTTGATAAGCCAATAGTGCTGAACTTGGGCGTTTTGGTAAATGCGTAATTTCTGTAGCCGGTCCCTACGACCAGTGGAAGGGGACATTACTTCAATAACGAGTGTAGGTGCACCATCAATCCGGGTATCTTTTACGATCATTTTTTGCTCCCCTGAAATATAGAATACATCCGGTTGAACTACGGTATAGTCATGAAAGGTTACATCCAATGGCGCATTGAAGATTTCTCCTTCGGTATCAAGCTCCCAGAAATAATCTTCTATTATTCGTTGAATACGGCGGGAAACACGTTGATGAATAACGTTAGGGGAGGGTTCTTTGATTAATAAGCCCTCAAGAATCTCAAATCGATATCCTGGTTCATCCGGTATCTCTAAATAGTCCTGGTAAGTAAGCTTCACTTTGGGTGTAGTTATGTATTCGCTTGCCTTTTCTTGAACTGATCCTGTTAGGGCAAGTAATACATCTGTAAGCTGGTAGCGATATTGCTTGCTGCCTAATTCAACGAAGGGTATTTTATTCTGTCTTGTGTATCTCCAGATTGTTTCCACAGAAAGGTCCAAGGCTTTAGCCAAGGCTTGGGCGGTTATCAATTCCTTATCTTGTTTCATTAATAACACCTCCATCTTGATTATATAGGTAATGCAAACAATAAGCAACTATACACAAGTATACATAACTATAATAAATTAAAACAAGTAAAAATAACTAAAGATACTTAAAATAATAATATGATGTTAAATATAGATTAACTATAAACAGAAAGAAAGAGACCGGAGCTTATGTAATGGCATATATCATCACATAAGCTCTGGTCCATTTTTAAGGTTATATCTATGATTAATGATTATTAATGTTGCATCAGCTTGATTATAAACGCTGTATTAACTTACAGCAGGTGAGGGATTTAGACCGCTATTTGAACCGTTATTTAAGTCATTATTAAAAGCATTGCTTGTGAACTGATTGTTAATGAGGTCTGCATAGAAGCCATCCATGGCAAGGAGCTCTTGGTGTGTACCTTTTTCAATAATCATTCCATCATTTATAACCAGAATTAGATCGGCATCTCGAATAGTGGAAAGTCTGTGGGCAATTACAAAGCTAGTTCTGCCTTTCATTAAGGTTGTCATGGCTTTTTGTATTAATACTTCGGTTCTTGTATCAACACTACTGGTAGCTTCATCTAATATGAGTATGGCCGGATTAGCCAGAATTGCCCGGGCGATAGTTATTAATTGTTTTTGTCCTTGTGAGATATTGGAGGCCTCTTCATTCAGAATTGTGTCGTACCCAGCGGGGAGAGTTCTAATAAAATGGTCGGCATAAGCCATTTTGGCAGCCTTTTTTATATCATCAGAGGTAGCATATTCACGACCATAGGCAATATTGTCTCTTATCGTTCCATTAAAGAGCCAGGTGTCCTGAAGCACCATGCCGAAAATTCTGCGCAATTCGTCTCGTCGTAAATCGCGAATATCCACGCCATCAATTGAGATTGCCCCGCTATTGGTTTCATAGAAGCGCATCAAAAGATTGACAAGTGTTGTCTTGCCGGCCCCGGTTGGTCCAACGATGGCAACAGTTTGACCGATTTTTACATCAATACTGAGGTTCTTGATAACCAAGGTATCTTCTTTATAACTGAAATCTACATTTTCGAATTGAACATGACCCTGGGGTGTGGAAATGGTATTTGCATTTTGTGTTTCCGGTATTTCTTCGTGCTCATCAAGAAGTTCAAAGACCCGTTCTGCTGAGGCGATAGTAGATTGGAGGATGTTGGCGATGTTGGCAGATTGGATAATAGGGTGCGTAAACTGGCGGGTATATTGAATGAAGGCTTGCACATCACCAATTTCAATAGCTTGTTTAGTAACATAGATGCCACCAACAATGCAGACCAGCACATAGCCTATGTTGTTAATAAAGTTCAAAAGAGGCATAATCAGTCCAGAGATGAATTGGGCTTTCCAACCAGCAACATACAGCTTTTCGTTTATGTCATCAAATCTGTTTACTGAGTCATTCTCAAGGCCAAAGGCTTTGACGATAAGATGCCCAGTATACATTTCTTCAACGTGACCGTTAATCTCACCGAGTGTTTTTTGTTGTGTTTTGAAGAATTCCTGAGAACGTTTAGCAATTTTTGCAGTGACCAAAAAGGAAAGGGGAAGGGTAACGGCGGCAATCAAGGTCATGACGGGACTGATTAGTAGCATCATAATGACTATACCAATTAAGGTAATTACTGAGGTGATTAGCTGGGTCATACTTTGTTGTAAGGTGGTGCTAATATTTTCAATATCGTTTGTTACACGGCTTAAGATTTCCCCATGAGTCCGGGAATCGAAGAATTTTAAGGGTAATCGTGCAAGCTTATCGTTGACATCATTTCGCATTTTATAAACAAGTCTTTGCGCTACTCCTGCCATAATATATTGTTGCAAAAAGTTGAAGAAAGAACTAAAAATATAAAGTGCCCCAAGGATCAAAAGGATATTAATAATATAGTGAAAATCAATACCTGCATTAGGAATACCCTGAAGCTTTTGCATAACACCAACGAAAAGTTTAGTAATTGCTTTACCCATTACCTTGGGGCTATATATATTAAATACTGTTGCCAGTGCGGCCGTGATAAAAACTATGAATAGCTTTGCACTTTGCGGTTTTAGATAATGCAGAAGTCTTTTTAATGTACCCTTAAAATCTTTTGCTTTTTCTACGGGCATAGCTAGGCCAGCCATAGGACCTCTGCCCGGACCTCTACCCATAGGGCCTTTACCCATGGGGGTCTGGTTATGTTTTCTTTCCTCAGTCATGCTATCACCTCCTCAGACAGCTGTGAGGATACTATCTCTCGATATATCTCGCAGTTTTTAATAAGCTCTTGATGAGGGCCCATACCTACAATTTGACCTTCATCAAGGACAATGATTTTATCCGCATTCATGATTGTGTTGACCCTTTGGGCTACAATCATCACTGTAGCATCGGCCGTTTCGTCTTTTAGAGCAGCGCGTAATTTAGCATCAGTTTTATAATCTAAGGCAGAAAAGCTATCATCGAATAGATAAATTCTGGGCTTCCGCACAAGGGCACGAGCAATAGAAAGACGTTGCTTTTGCCCACCTGAGAGATTGATGCCTCCTTGAGCAATGAGAGAATTATACCCGTCTGTCATGCTGTTGATAAATTCCTCTGCTTGAGCAGTAATGGCGGCTTGTTGTATCTCTTCTTTTGTAGCCTCTTTTTTACCGTGTTTGATATTATCATTAACAGTACCCGTAAAGAGTAACGCTTTTTGAGGTACGAAGCCGATTTCTTTTCTGAGGTTCTCTTGAGATAAATCTAGAATATTAGTTCCATCAACTAAGATGCTACCACTATCAATATCAAAAAAGCGAGGGATTAGATTTATTAGTGTGGATTTACCAGAACCAGTACTTCCTATGATAGCTGTTACTTCACCTGGTTTAGCTTGGAAGGAAATGTTTTTGAGGGCAGGCTGTTCTGCGCCCGGGTAGCTGAAAGTAACATTTCTAAATTCAAGTAAACCGCTTTTAATAATTGCAGAATCCTTTTTTTCTGGATCTTTTATACTATTTGTAATCTCTAATATTTCGTTAACTCTTATTGCTGAAGCGGAGGCTCGTGGTATCATCACAAACATCATTGAAACCATCAGTAATGAAAAGAGGATTTGCATGACATATTGAATATAAGCCATTAATGAACCAACCTGCATTTCTCCAGCTTCAATTCGAAGTCCCCCGAACCAAATAATTGCGATAGTTGTAAAATTCATTATAAGCATCATGGTCGGCATTAATACTGCCATTATCCTGTTTACTTTGATGGCCGTATTAGTTAGGTCAGCGTTAGCGTCAACAAAACGGGCTTTTTCATATTCAGTCCGGTTAAAAGCACGGATTACTCTAATTCCAGTAAGTCGCTCCCTTAAAACGAGATTTAATTTATCAAGTTTCACTTGTATCAATTTAAAGAGAGGTAAGCTTTTCCGCGAAACAACTAATATAATGGCTGTAATCAGGGGTATAACAACAATGAGCAGCAAAGAGAGTTTGGCATCTTGTGATACAGCCATGATAATGCCGCCAATACACATCATGGGTGCACTTACCATCATCCGTAATATCATGAGGGTGACTTGTTGTACTTGGGTTATATCATTAGTAGTTCTCGTTATTAGTGAGGCGGTACCTATCTTATTAAAGTTATGAAGGGAATAGCTTTCAACATGGGAGAAAACCTTTCTGCGTATATCCTTAGCAAAGCCAGTGGCGACTTGCGATGACAAATAATTGGCAACTACAGAACAGATTGTTCCACCGGCAGCCACTAGCAGCATAATTACACCAATTTTAAGGATATAATCTGTATCTCCTTGAACTATGCCAACATCTACTATATCTGACAGTAGGGTGGGCAGATATAACTGAGAAAATGATTGAAAGAATACAAGGACTAAAACAAAGAATATTGATTTTCGGTAGGCTTTTAGAAAACATATGAGCTTCAGCATGAATAGTACTCCTTTTCGATTAGTTCTCTTGCTTGTTATTCAGATATGTTAAAATTTCTGATTGAATTTCAATTAGTTTTTTTGTTTTATCTTCACCTAGATAGATAACCAGTTCGTTATATTTGTTGGTAAAATCATCCCAAGTTTGATTGATTTTGCTTGCTCCTTTATCTGTCAATCTAATGCGAATGGACCGTTTATCTTTCTCATCAGTAGTTCTCTCTATAAGCCCTTGATTTTCGAGACTTTTGATAATTGGTGTGACAGAAGGGGCAGTTACCATCAGGTGCTTGCTTATATCTTTTAGTTTTATTCCCGGTCCAAGATGTTGCACGGCTTTTTTGATATGAAATAGTACAAAGACTTCGCTACTTTTTAATCCGGTGATAGCGAATTGATTTCTGTTAAGCTTGTGTAACTGGTGAAAGGATTCCATAAGTTTATGAGCTAAAAAGGATGTGGGCAAAGTAATTCACCTCCGTTAAAAAATGCAATATACTTAGTTTACTTAACTAAGTATATTGCATTTTTTGAGAAAATCAATAGCAAATTTGAGGATATTAAAGAGAAGAGAATTATTCGTGTCTTAAAGCAACGATGGGGTCAAGGTTTGCTGCTTTATAAGCAGGATAAACCCCAAAGAAAATACCTACGGCAAAAGCGAAAAGAAAGGAAACAAGAATAGATATAGGTGAAAGTACAGTTGTCATACCCGAGAAAGTAGATACTAATTTGGCTATACCAATACCCATGGCTATACCCAAAAGACCACCGCTCACGCTTAATAACACAGATTCCACTATGAATTGTGACAGAATAGCATTCTTCTTAGCACCTAGAGCTTTTCTTATACCAATTTCCCTGGTACGTTCAGTAACGGAAACCAGCATAATATTCATTATCCCGATCCCGCCCACTAACAAGCTAATGCCGGCAATAGCACCGAGCATGATGGTAAAGGTCTGAGTGTTTGAGTTGATAGTTTCTAATAGTTCATCTTGACTACTAACTCTTACCGTATCTTCGCGTTTATGTTTTTGTTCAAAGATTGCTGTAATATGAGCGACAGCCAACTCGGCTACATCAGCGCTTTTAGCTTTTAAATAAATTGAATTTATTTGTGTAGTACCAATTAAGCGTTGCGCTGTTGTGATGGGAATAAGGATTGTATCATCACTATTTGTTCCCATGCTGGAGCCTTTCTCTTCAAGAATACCAATTATAGAAAAGGACTGCCCATTAACTACAATTTCTTCCCCGACCGGTGAACTGAAAGGAAATAGTTCTTCGACAATGGTTTGTCCAATGACAGCTACACGCGCTCTGTTTTTGACTTCTTGCTCTGTAATGAAGCGCCCAGATTTCACATTAACATTTCTAACTGAGGGATAATCCTGATTAGCACCTTCGGCAGTGGTATCATAATTTGTATTTTGCCATTTAGCAGTAACATTGGTAGAGATGCTAGGTACGACATTACTAATAGAGGAAACTCTGTCCAATAAATCTTGAGCATCTGATAGAGTGAGTTCGGTTCCTCTCATGGGCATAACCATGATTAGATTGGAGCCCATGGAGGAAATTCTATCGGAGATATCTTTGGAAGCGCCTTGACCGATCGAAATCATTGCAATTACTGCGCCAACTCCGATGATGATACCGAGCGCAGTGAGTAATGAGCGGAGTTTATTGCCTCTTAATGCAGCGGTGGACATTTTAAAGATTTCCCACATATTCATAAGTTCACCGCCTCTTTATCTTTAGGAATTTCAGCTTTCAGTGGCTGTGATACGGATTCATCACTTTGCAACAGACCGTCTCTAAAGCGGATAATTCGTTTGGTGTGTTGGGCAACTTCCTCATCATGAGTTACGAGGACTATACTTATTCCTGCTTCATTAAGACTTTGGAAGATACTCATTACTTCAGCCCCCGAACGGGTATCTAAATTACCGGTAGGTTCATCACCGAGGATAAGAGGGGGATTACTTGCCAACACACGGGCGACAGCTACTCTTTGTTGCTGACCGCCTGAGAGCTCAGAGGGCAGGTGATGGAGGCGATCACCTAGCCCTATGGAAGTTAGAGCTTCTTTAGCTTTTTTTAGACGTTCATTACTAGAAAGTCCTCGGTAGATTAAGGGTAAAGTTACATTTTCTAAGGCTGTCAATTTAGGGAGCAGATTAAAGCTTTGAAAAATAAAGCCAATGTATTTATTGCGGATATCCGCTAGATCATCGTCACTTTTATTGCTTACATCTTCACCTGAAAGGATATATGTACCTTGGGTGGGACGATCGAGGCAACCGAGAATATTCATAAAGGTAGACTTGCCTGAACCGGAAGGGCCCATGATAGCGACAAATTCACCTTGCTCAATGTTTATATGAACCTTATCAAGTGCGGTTACGGAAATATCTCCGGTAGAGTAGATCTTTTGCAGATCTGTAACCTTGATTAGCACTAATCGTTCCTCCTTTGTGCACCAGTAGGTGGTCTGCTACCCATACCACCAAAGCCTCCAGGCATAATTTGCAGGGTATTGCTATCAGTGGATGTTTGGGCAACAATTATTTGATCGTTTTCATTAAGGCCTTTGATAATCTCGACCCAGGTGCCATTATTCAATCCTGTTTGGACAGGTTTTAGCATAACCTGTCCTTTTTCGAGGACGCGAACCATTTCTTTATTGTTATTTGTTACCAAGGATTCGGCAGGAATAGTAAGTACATTTTCCTTTTTATCTATAAGTATAGTTGCAGTAGCCGACATACCACCCTTAATACCTTCAACATAATCGACTTCTAAAGTGATAGGATAAGTAGTAACCCCATTACTGGATGTTCCCTCCTGCGCAATTCCCACTACTTTGCCGGTAGCAACGGCTTTGGGTAAGGCGTCAATCTTAACAACCGCTGTTTGATCGAATTCTATTTTATTGATATCCAGCTCATCGATAGATATTTCTAAATAGTTTTTATCAAAATTACAGACAACGATAAGCTCTTGTCCTGAACTTGAAGTGTCTTCACCTAGCTCATCACCGACACTGACAGAAATGCTAGTCACAATCCCGTCAATAGGAGAGACGACATTGAGGCTATCTAAGTTCTTGTTGGCGTTAACTACTTTCTGGTAAGCTTGTTCCACCTTTAATTCTTGAGCTTTTACAGTATCTTCATCCGGATCAAGAATTAGACGTAGAGTTTCTTCGGCATTTGCCAGCTGTAATTCAGCTTCATCTACCTGCCGGTCGAGCTCATTATTTTCCAGGCGCAGGATAGGCTCACCTTTTAAAATTCTATCCCCCGGGGCATGATATATTTCAGCAACAGTGCCGCTGACCTCTGTTACGATATCTTCGGATTGCGCGTAGCGCAGATAGCCAGAACCTCCTTTGTAAATAAACACATCCTGATCCATATCCCGGACTATCGTGACATTGTTATATGTACTCATACCAGCTCGCAAAATCTCATCGGGATTATCAATAGTAATAATTACCTCAAATTCTCCAGAGGTAGCATCACCTTCAAAAGCCACCTCTTTAACAGTACCCGTATAGGTTTTGTTGAGGCCCTTTACGGTAATTTGTGCAACTTGACCCGAACTTATAGAATTAATATCTCTATCGCTAAAAGCAGCTACAACCTCCATATCATCGGCTGTGGCAAAGCTTGCTGCTGTTACTCCGGAGTTGACGCGTTGACCGAGGATAAACTCATTGTCTATAAGGGTGCCGTCAAAAGGGGCTATGATTGTTAAATGATCGCGTTCGTCTATACTATCCTGTAAAGCAATTTTGTATTGTTGAACCTTTAATTCAGCAGAACGACGTTCATAGTCATCTTCAGCAGGGGGGTTATACATATCGCTTAAGTCACTTTGCGCGATGGACCATTCTAATGAAGCTTGTTTGGCGGAGGAATTCAGCACATCATTTACGACAGTCATCATGGGCTGACCCTCAGTTACTTTGGCGCCTGCCGTAACCATAATTTCGGTGACAGTACCGCTCGACCAAGTCTTTAAAGAATATCGTTCACTTGGTTCCAAAGTCCCGCTCCCATCAATGCTGTATTCGATAGTGCCTTTTCTAACTGTTGAGGTAGCATAATCAGTAGAAGCAGCCTGAGAAGCAGTATTCTTATTGAGAAAAAATACAGCAACTAAAACTGCTATAATAATGATACTTACCAATATTAGTTTTTTCTTTGACCAATCCTTAATCTTTAGGTGGTTTTTTATTTTTATCACAAATATCTCTCCTTTTAAATATTACTTGGTGATCATTATTTACCCTACTCATCCTAATATTAGCAAAGCACATTAATCCGATAGCTAGATGGACACTATCACTAAGATTTCTTCGAAATCAAGTGGCTAGTAGTCTGAGCGGCGCTAAGCCCTTGGATAACGGTTTCTAAGGTTCAGATGGTGTAAAAACCCCACCTGAATCCAAGAATCCTGTTTATAATATATCTTTTTACTTTAACAGCTATTTCTTTACAATGTTACAAAACAAAGAACTCTTTGTTACAATCATGTCAACAATAGGCTCGTCCATATAGACAGGTCATTTTAAAAGTGTTATAAAAATTATAAACAGAAAAGCTTAAAATATTATTAGAAGAAAATAGTAATACAAAAGGGTGTTATGAGTTGGAAAAGAAAACGATTTTAGTGGTTGATGATGAGTTTAAAATAAGAGTGCTTTTGAAGGATTTTCTAGAAAAAGAAGGATTCACAGTTGCGGAAGCAGCAGATGGAAGAGATGCGCTAGAGGTTTTTGGCAGTCAAGGGAAAAGCGTGGATCTAATCCTATTAGATGTTATGCTCCCTTATTATGATGGCTGGACTGTCTGTAGGGAAATTCGCAAGACGTCCGATGTGCCAATTATTATGCTGACGGCCAGAAGTGATGATTTTGATGAGGTGCATGGTTTTGAAATAGGCGCTGATGATTACGTGATAAAACCGGTGAAGCTAACTGCCTTAATTGCTAGAATTTATGCTTTGTTTCGTCGCATAGATAAGCAGATAAGTAATAAAAAAGTACTATTTGCAGAAGGACTTGAAATAGATGATCAATCCCATATAGTTACTATTGATAATGACGAAATAATATTAAGTCCTAAAGAATATGCTCTTTTGTATCTTTTGGTTGAAAGAAAAGGGCGTGTTGTATCGCGCGAGGAATTGATGAACCAGGTTTGGGGATATGAATATTTTGGTGGGTTAAGAACAGTGGATACTCATATCAATCGCTTGCGTGTTAAGCTGGGTAGAAAAGGGAGTGCCATCGCAACTATCAGGGGCTTTGGCTACCGTTTTGAGGGATGAATATGTATAGATCTATCAGGGTGAGACTATTCTTATACATGACAGTTAGCATCGTTATTTTTGCTGTTCTTTTATTTGGTGTAAACTCATTTTTTATTGAAAAGTACTATATCAATTCGAAGAAACACTCTTTAATTCAAGTTAGTAAAGAATTGAACAAGGTGCTTGAAGGTAAGTCTATCGAAGATTTTAATGATGACGAATTGATTTATACTTTGGATAGACTAGAAAAGAGTACGGGGACGGCAATAAGTATAGGAAAAATGGACGGTACGATATATTATCCGCAGCGTCCAGGATTTTTGGAGGGAGAATCTTTTAAAAGGAATGAACACAATCCCTTCTTTATTTTGCAGCAAGAACAAGAATTTGGACAAGAGGAGAAAACAGAAGCTGATACTGATACTACTAACGAACTAAATTATAAAGGTGTTCCGCCTAATAAGATTAGAAGCTGGGAAATCCAAGCAGATAGTTCAGTTTTTATTATGACGAAGGATCCCAGGTTTATGATCGATACCTTACGTTATCAGTTCCAGTTAGATAATGGATTAATGCTATCAACTTGGGTACCTATGGCTGAAATAACAGAAAGTGCCTCTATTTCAAATCGCTTCACATCAGTTGTGGCGATTTTAACAATATTAATTACCGCAATATGGGCACTTTTTATTTCGGGTCGGTTCACTCGTCCGATTAAACAGATGAATCGGATAACCAAGGAGATTTCGGAGCTTAATTTCACGCAAGCCTTGCATATACAAAGCGAAGATGAGATTGGACAGCTTTCTCAGAGTATTAATCATCTCTCAAGCCGTCTCGCAAAGGCTATTAGGGAGCTGGATAATAAGAACAAACAGTTGGAAAATGATATTGACCGCGAAAGAAAGCTGGATAAAATGCGGAGAGAATTTGTTTCAAGCGTTACTCATGAATTAAGAACTCCCATTTTCTTGATACAAGGTTATGCGGAGGGATTGAAAAACAATATAGCCCAAGATAAAGATAAGAAGGATTTCTATTGTGACGTAATAATAGATGAAACCAGCAAGATGGATTTATTGGTCAAGGATTTGGTGGATTTGTCACAAATGGAATCGGGGATGTTCTCAATAAGGAAGGTGGATTTTGATATAGCACATCTAGTAACTGAAATCATACAAAAATTCGAACCATCTTTTGCTGAAAAGGATATATCCTTAGAAGTACAAGGGTTTAATTGTTTGATGGTTAATGCTGATCCGGTGAGAACTGAACAAGTCTTAGTTAATTTACTAAATAATGCTTTAAACCATATTAATGCTAAGAAAATAATAAGGATAAATATTGAAAAAGAAGAAGATAAGGCTAAAATTTCGGTATATAACAAAGGACTGCCTATTCCAGTGGAGTCGCTAGATAAAATATGGGATAGCTTTTATAAGGTGGATAAAGCAAGAGCTAGAAACATTGGCGGAATGGGCATGGGGCTATCTATAGTGAAAGCCATACAAAATGCACATCATAATGAGTACGGGGTCCAAAATGTTAAAGGTGGAGTTGAGTTTTGGATTAACATTAATTTGGCAAAGTAAGGTGATTTATGATTTATTGGTTATATTTTTTGAACACTTCTAACCATTGTTGATTTTCTTGCATGAATTGGACAAAAAATGTGATTTGTTTATAGGTTTCGCCACTGATATTATGCTCTATTTTTTCTGTGTCTTCCAAAATATTGTTAGTTACCCCTAAGAGGGTTAAAAATCTCTCGATTATTTCATGACGACCCAGTAAAAAATCACCCGTTTCCTGTCCTAGTTCTGTAAATTCAATAAGCCCATATTTTTCATATCTTAGGTAACCAAGTTCGGTTAATTTTTGTACCATTTTACTGACAGAAGGGGGTTGAACATTCAGTGCCTCAGCCAAGTCACTTGTTCTGGCATAGCCTTTGTCTTTGCCAAGACGGTAAGCCATCTCAAGGTAATCTTCCATGCTGGGTGTTAGCATTTTATCATCATGGTGAAGTAACGCGTAGCCGCGGACAGTATAGAATTCTCTATCTTTAGAAACCATGTTCTATCCCCCTATATCTAACTAACTAATCCCAAGATGCGGGTGGCTTGAGCAACCGCAAAGCAAATGAGCATACCAGTTATAGTTGGTACTAAAAAAGCTAAAAAGGTCCATTTAAGGCTTTGTGTTTCTTTATGGATAGTAAGTAAGCTTGTGCCGCAAGGCCAATGATTTAAGATAAATAGCATGGTGCATACAGCCGTGAGCCAGGTCCAACCATTGTTTAAAAAGAGTTGTCGCATGGCATCCAAAGATTCTAGTTCTAACATGGCGCCTTGCGACATGTAGCTCATAATTAATATAGGTAAAACAATTTCATTGGCAGGTAAACCTAGGATGAAGGCCAGCAAAATGAAACCATCCAGACCTAATAAATGGGCAAAGGGATCTAAAAAATTAGCACAGTGATTGAGAATACTAATATCACCTACATTTGTATTAGCTATTAACCAAATGAATGCACCTGCTGGTGCCGCAACTAAGACAGCTCTACTCAGGACAAAGAGTGTTCGGTCGAAGATAGAACGAACTATGATTCTTCCTATCTTGGGTTTTCTATAAGGTGGAAGTTCTAGTGTAAAAGAAGAGGACAAACCAATGAGTACGGTTTTAGAAAGGAATTTAGAAATAAAAAGCGTAATAGTTACACCTAAGGCTATCACTGCTAGTACGCTTATAGCTGCGCCTACACTCTGGAAAGGTCCCATATTAGAGGCGATAAATATAGAGGCCAGCGCAATAAGGGTTGGAAAACGTCCATTACAGGGGACGAAGTTATTTGTGATTGTGGCTATTAGCCTTTCGCGCGGGGAATCGATAATGCGACAGCCAATTATTCCTGCAGCATTACAGCCAAAGCCCATACACATGGTTAGGGCCTGTTTGCCGTGCGCGCAGGCCTTTTTAAAGAAGCTATCCATATTAAAGGCAACGCGAGGGAGGTAACCCAAATCTTCAAGTAGCGTAAACAGTGGAAAGAAAATAGCCATGGGAGGAAGCATAACCGAAATAACCCAACTTAAGGTTCTATAAATTCCTAGTACGAGGAGGCCATGAAGCCATGCGGGGCTGCCCCATGCTAAAAATAATTTGGTTAAATATTCTTCAAAGTAATCAAAACCAGAAGCCAGTATCCCTGACGGGATATTGGCTCCTTGTATGGTAATCCAAAAGATTAAACCGAGCAGGGCCAACATGAGAGGAATTCCCAACATTCTTGAGGTTAGGACGCTATCAATTTTTCTATCCCAGGAGTTATGCTTTTGGGTTTCATAGACTACAGTAGCAGCACCAATTGATTCGGCCTGTTTTATTATGTTTTCAACAATCTGATCTCGTATATTTGTAGCATTTGTAGCTATGGATGCCTTCGTGATTTTCAGATGCTCCTTTAAATCTATATTCTGTAGTAAATCGAAGCTTAGATATCTAGACAGTGAATCGAGAATAGTTCGGTCATTATCAAATAAGCGTAAGGCTATCCAACGAGCATTGATTTTATGGTTAACCATTCTTGTGATGGGAGGCTCCAAAAGAGCAATAGCTTTTTCTATTTGTTCATTGTAGTGTACTTGTAGGGCTTTGTGGTTACTATTACAGGGCTGTGCAAACTTATAAACTATATCTTTTAGTTCCTGTAGACCTACATTATCTCTGGCATTAGTTCCCACAACAGGTACTCCTAATAGGTCCGATAGTTTCTCCAAATCAACTTTGATTTTTTTTCTTGTGGCCTCATCAAGGAGATTGACGCAGACGACTACATTACTGGTGATCTCCAGTATTTGCAAAGTAAGGTTTAAATTTCTTTCCAGACAAGTTGCATCAAGAACAACAATTGTTACGTGCGGCTTGCCAAAACAAATAAAATCACGTGCAACCTCTTCTTCGGCAGAGTTGGCAAAAAGAGAGTAGGTTCCGGGCAAATCCACTACAATGTGTTTTTGGTTTTTATGATAATAGCTTCCCTGTGCATTGGTTACTGTTTTACCAGGCCAGTTCCCTGTATGCTGTTTTAGTCCGGTCAGGCTGTTAAAAACTGTACTTTTTCCCGTATTGGGATTTCCAGCCAGGGCAATGACAATATCATCTGAAGATTCTTTCTTCACTTCAAACATTTCTTTGAGAGAACCCAAGCCGGTTGACTGCTTCGTAAGTCCCATAAAACTTCCTCCTGTGTTAGACTAGTTCTACAAATATATTAGCGGCTTCTTCCGAACGAAGCGCTATAACTGCGCCGCGAATTTGATAGGCTGTTGGATCGCCGGATGGACTTCTTCGCAGGGATTCAACAAGTGTGTTACTGATAAGACCAAGATCCAGCATTCGTCTGCGCAGATTGTCTTGAGCCCTTAATTCTTTAATTCTTCCAAAACTACCGGTAGGAAGTAGGTGTAAAGGAATAAAACTTGATGACATAAAAAGTCCCCCTTGTTCGATTTGTTAATATGATTTTTTTGATTGGCAGGCAAAGGATGGGGTAAGAAGTTTACCCGCGATTAACTCTATATAAAATATGATGGGGATAATCATTCGGTGCTTGTCAAAAGGGTAATAGAAATATATAACTTGTAAGGATTGGATTGGTAATGTATTTATGAAATAAACAGGAAGAATGTAACAATATGTCGAATAATTTACATACATTGTTATATTAATATTAAGGATACAATTTAAGTCTGCAATAGTATGGATGAAAAGAGAGATTGAATGTGCTAAAGGAGGGTAAATATGGAACAGAAATTTATACAAGAACTTCTTAAAAAAGCACCTTTCGGCTATGCATTTCATAGGTTGGTGTATAACAACCTAGGTGAAGTTGAAGATTATATCTTTCTCGATTTGAACCCTGCTTTTGAAGAACTAACAGGGTTGTCTAAGGATAAGATACTGGGGAAAAGAGTAATAGAGGTTCTTCCTGATATAAGAGAGGGTGAATTCGACTGGGTTTATTTCTATGGTCAAGTTACGCTTTCGGGTAAGAGCCAGAATTTTACTCAGTACTCAGAATCATTGAAACGATGGTATAAGGTTACTGTCTGGTCTTTTGCAGAAGACCATTTTGTGACAATATTTAATGATATAAGTTCTGAAATGGATAATATAGATAATCTAAAGAAGCAAAAGAGAGAAATAGAAAGTCTCTCGGGTGAGCTAGAAACAATATTCAATAGTACGCATGATGCCATGTTTCTAGTTAAGTATGAAGATGGTGAATTTCGTTATATAAGAAATAATAAGGCTCATCAAGAACTAACTGGAGTTAGTTTAGATTATATACAAGGGAAAACGCCTATTGAGTTAGCAGGTAAAGAAGTAGGAGAAATATTTCAATTGAACTACAAAATATGTATAGACAGTAGAAAAACAATAATGTATGAAGAAAATTTACAAGTATTCGGGAAAAAAAGGATATGGGAGACTATCCTTAACCCAGTCTTCGAGGAGGAAGAAATTAAGTTTATTGTTGGTTCTAGCAAAGATATTACTTTGCAAAGAAGGGCACAAAAGGACAGAGACGATCTCTTACAGCGTCTACAATCAATGTTTAATGAACATAATGCAGTGATGTTAATAATTGAGCCACTAAGCGGAAGGATCGCGGATGCTAATCCTGCCGCGTGTCAATTCTATGGATATAGCCATGAAGAGATTACTAACTTATGTATTCAGGACATTAATATTCTGACTAAAGAAGAAGTGAAGGAACGTTGTTTGTTAGTATTGAAAGAAAAGCAAAGATACTTTATCCATCCACACCGTGTAAAGAAAGGTGAAATTCGGCTGGTCGATGTGTATGCCTGTCCTATAACTTTTGATGGGAAGAAGCATATTTACTCTATTATATTTGACGCCACTGATCGCGAAAAATATAAAGGGGATCTATATCTTGAAAAAGAAATGCTGAAAACCACTCTGCTCTCTATCGGTGATGGAGTTGTTACAAGTGACCTGCAAGGTAGAATTACTTCAATGAATAAAGTAGCTGAAATGATTACAGCTTGGCATGAAAATGACGCAAAAGGACAACTGTTTTCAGAAGTTTTTAAATTAGTTAACGAAGAGACCAAGAAAGAAGTGCAAAACCCAATAGATAAGGTTCTGCGTACTGGCAGGATTATTGGGCTTGCTAATCATACAGCTCTAATTAACAAGGATGGTCTAGAAATTTCCATTGCAGACAGTGCAGCACCGATTAAAAATGAAAATGGACAAATCTTCGGAGTGGTGATGATTTTCCGCGATGTTTCTCAAGAAAAGGTACAGCAGGATAAAATTCTCTTCTTAAGCTATCACGATCCACTAACTGGGTTGTATAATCGCCGATTTATGGAGGAACAGATTAAAAGAATTGATCTTTCAAGAGAGTTGCCATTTACAGTTATTATGGGCGATGTCAATGGCTTGAAATTAGTTAATGATGTTTTTGGACATGAAGAAGGGGACAAACTCTTAAAAGAGTCTGCAGAAATAATTACGGCAAGCTGCCGAAAAGGAGATATAATCGCTCGTTGGGGCGGGGATGAGTTTCTGATTTTTCTGACGCGGACTTCCTTGAAAACAGCACACGGTATAATCCAAAGGATTAAGAAAGGTTGCGAGAGAAGTAACGAAGTAAATATAAAGTTAAGTATTTCCTTAGGATGTGCAGTGAAATATAATTCGCAAGAAAGTATTCAGGATGTAATAAAAGAAGCCGAAGAGCTGATGTATCGCCAGAAGCTGATGGAAGGGCAAAGTTACAGAAATACTATTATTAATACAATGCTAGCTACTATGGAAGCTAAAAGTATGGAGACCGAAGAACATGCGGAACGTTTAAAAAAAATCTGTCTTACAATAGGGCAGGAAATGGACTTATCTGATAAACAATTGGATGAATTAGCATTACTGGCAGTGCTCCATGATATAGGGAAGATAGGGGTAAAAGAAAGTATCTTACAGAAAAATGGACCGTTGAATGATGAAGAATGGGCTGAAATGAGGAAGCACCCTGAAATAGGCTACCGAATTGCCCAAAACACCCCGGAACTTGCTCCGGTGGCCGAGTATATTTTGAGTCATCATGAGCGTTGGGACGGTAAGGGCTATCCTCGTGGGTATACTGGAACGGCAATACCTAAACTTTCTCGGATATTAGCCGTTGCGGATGCTTATGATGCTATGACTAATGATCGTATATATAGAAAGTCTATGAGCCAGGTTGAAGCAATAGAAGAATTAAAAAGAAATACCGGAACTCAGTTTGATCCGGTAGTTGTAGAGGTTTTTCTTAAGTTGTATTCCTGATCACAACTATGGGAGGGATGGGCGCATGAATACACAATTAACACCTGAACCTATTGCTGAAAGTAGTTTACTAAACTTGAAAAATAATAATCAAAAAAAGATATATTATCTAATAGGTTTCATAATTTTAATAATTATTATAAACGGCTGGACTTGGTGGAATTTTCATAATGAAAAATCCATATCCGAAACGGATAGTATAATTACCGGCATCAAAGAGTTGGCATCTCTTTCTACAGCACAAATGTATGTTATGACTACAATTGAAGGTCAGGATAATAGGTTCTTTGGAGTTGATATTTCTTTCGACTTGCCGGGGACAAGAAGGTTGTATTTCTTTGTTGTTCCAGCTCAGGTTACCGCAGGGATAGATCTTCAACAGTTGTCGGAGAATGATATTAAAGTAGACCAGAAGGAAAGAATTGTAGAGATTGTATTACCACTACCGGAGATTTTAAACAAGTCTCTAGATCTGGAAAGAGTAAAGGTATATACGCAAGAAGGCTTGCTTCGGGATAAAACATCAATCAAAGAAGGACTTGATTTACTAAATCAGACCCAGGTTCAAGATAGTATACTTAAGGAAGCAATCAATGCCGGTATATTAAAGATTGCCGAGATTAATGCTGAGAAAACAATTAGGGGCTTTTATGAAAAACTAGGGTATGATGTATTTATTAGATTTAAATAAATGACTATAAAGCGAGACTGTTAACAATATATTTGTAGCGTATAGCAGGATAGCTAATAACTTATACTTAATATAAGGAAGGTGATAAAAGGATGCTAGAACAAGAATTATTAGAGAAAAAAATATGGGCTGTTGTAGGAGCCACACAAAACAGAAATAAATATGGCAATAAGTTATATAGAAAACTCAAAAGTTCTGGTTACAAAGTATTTGCAGTTAATCCTTTATATGATGAAATTGAGGGAGATAAATGCTATAAGGATTTAACATCATTACCGGACAAACCACAAGTTATTGATATGGTAGTCTCCCCGAAAAGAGGTAGAGTATTAGTGGAGGAAGCGGCAAAGCTAGGCATAAAATACATCTGGTTTCAGCCGGGGTCATATGATGATGAACTGCTGGAGCTTACTAGTAAATTGGGCCTTGAGGCTGTACAAGCATGTGTTCTAGTTGCTTCCAAATGATTAGGGGATTGTTTTTCTTCAAAATAATATAGTGAAAGTTGGGGCTGTTTATAAGAGAGTTTAAACTTATAAACAGCCCTATTTAAAATAAGATAAAAATAAAATTGTTAGATTAAAAAAGTTATGGCAGATATAATAAAAGATAAATTGGATACGAAGGAGTTTAAGGAGTTATGTTTAAAATAGACTCCGGTGCTGAAAAAATAATAAAAACTTTGCAGTCACATGGTTTTGCGGGATATATTGTAGGTGGTTGTGTGCGGGATATGATCTTAGGTATTAAACCGAAGGATTGGGATATCACAACCAATGCTAGGCCTAACGAAGTAAAGAAGTTATTCCCTAAAACCGCCGACACCGGACTAGTACATGGGACAATAACTGTAATTATAGACAGACAGAATTATGAAGTAACAACCCATCGTGTCGAAGGTGAATACTCAGATAAGAGAAGACCTGATGTTGTGACATTTTCTGCTTCTTTAAAAGAGGATTTGAGTCGTAGAGACTTTACTATAAATGCATTGGCGTTTAATAATGAAGAGGGACTAATTGATTATTTCAATGGTCAAGATGATATCAAAAAGAGGAAGCTTAAGACCGTTGGTGAGCCGGAGAAAAGGTTTTCTGAAGATGCTTTAAGAATGTTGCGAGCAATAAGATTTGCATGTATTTATGATTTGAAGATTGAGATAAAAACCTATAGTGCAATTCAGATACACAGTGAGTTAATTGCAATTATTAGCCATGAAAGAATACGAGATGAACTATGTAAAATATTGACTAGTACTAATCCTGCTAAGGGGATAAACCTTCTTAAAGATACCGGTTTATTGCATTACATACTGCCAGAAGTGGAAGATATGATTGGCTTTGACCAAAGAACCCCACATCATCATAAGGATGTGTATCAACATACCCTAATTGTATTAGAGAGCGTACCCAATAATTTAGTACTCAGATTGGCTGCTTTATTTCATGATATAGCTAAGCCTTTGACCTTTACTAAAGATGAACAGGGATACGGTCATTTTTATGGACATCATTTGCGCGGAGAGACCCTAGTAGAAGAGGTGCTAAGAAGACTAAAATTTGATAATGACACAGTTGGCAAGGTATGCGTCTTAGTGCGAGAGCATATGAGCCGATATGCCAATCTTAAAAGAGCTAGTATCAAAAAGCTTATTAACAGAGTGGGTGTCGAAAATCTGGATAGTCTGTTCCTACTACAAATTGCGGATATTAAGGGGTCCGCACCGCCGCATGATTTCTCGAAAATATTGACACTTCAAGCGGATGTCAATAAAATATTAATAGAAAAAGAACCCCTGACTGTGAGAGACTTGGCGATTAACGGAAGAGATTTAATGGATCTGGGAATTACACCAGGTAAAAAAATGGGGCAGATATTAGGTTTTTTATTAGAAAAAGTTTTGGAAAGGCCAGAGCTAAATCATAAAGGAAAACTATTAGAGATAGTTAATTCGATAAAAATGAAGTTATAAGTATATGAGAATACTTATAACTAGAAGAAATCTTTATGCTTTCCACTTTGTAAGGAGGTATTGATTTTGCAACAGAATAAGTGGTATTCCCAAGATATTACTAAGGTCTCGCAAGAACTTAATTCTAACTTAGATATAGGCTTAGAAAGCAAAGAGGTAATAAGCCGTTTAAAAGAGTACGGACCTAATGCCCTAAAGGAACCACCGACGCGTAGTCTATTATCTATGTTTATTGTTCAGTTAAAAGAAGTATTGGTATTAATTCTTATTGTTGCCGCTGCAGTTTCGGGGGCATTAGGTGAATGGGAAGACACTATTGTAATTCTAATTATTGTTGTCTTGAATGCTGGTTTAGGAGTATTTCAGGAACACAAAGCTGAAGAAGCGCTAAAAGCTTTGAAGGCCATGACAAAATCTGCTATCAAAGTAAAGCGTGGAGGCAAGGTTACGCAAGATGAGGTTGAAAATCTCGTACCCGGTGATGTGATAATCCTTGATGCCGGGGATTCGGTACCTGCTGATGCCCGACTTATTGAGGCTCCAAGCTTAAGGATTAACGAAGCTGCCTTAACCGGTGAGTCGGTCCCTGTTGAGAAGGACCTAAAGACTATTGAAGGTCAAGAAGTACCCATTGGAGATAGAAAAAACATGGTTTTTATGGGTACCGTGGTAACCGGTGGTCGTGGTCAAGCTATTGTAACGGGAACAGGGATGACAACCCAATTGGGTCAAATTGCTCAGATGCTACAGGAAACGCCTCCTGACATCACTCCATTGCAAAAAGAGCTTGCTAAGTTAGGGAAAATTCTAGCTATAGCGGCTGTAATAATCGTGGTAGTAGTATTTTTAACAGGGCTTTTACGAGGTGAAGACTTACTAGAAATGTTTATGATGGCTATTGCTTTAGCTGTAGCGGCAATCCCTGAAGGATTGCCCTCAGTGGTTACAATAGTCCTAGCTCTTGGCGTAACGAGAATGAGTCGTAGAAAAGCCGTTGTAAGAAAACTACCGGCGGTTGAAACCCTAGGTGTTGCCAATTATATTTGTTCAGACAAGACGGGTACACTTACGAAAAACGAAATGACCGTACAGGGTATTTATGTGAATAATAGTTTTTGGAAGATTACTGGGAGTGGTTATAAACCGGAGGGTGAATATCAAAGTGTAGAAGGAGAAAAGATTAATCCTTTAATTGAGAAAAATATAGAGTTGTTACTTTTAGGAGGAGCCCTAAACAGTGATGCACGATTGGAATTAACCAGTAAAGGATATGGAATTATCGGAGATCCGACCGAAGGAGCCTTAGTGGTGGCAGCACAAAAAGCTCAACTTGAGAAAGATGTTATCGAAAAAGACTATCCTAGGCTTCAGGAGATACCTTTTGACTCCGATCGAAAAATGATGTCAACATTTCATCAAAAGGATGGAGAAATAATTTCATTTACTAAAGGTGCTCCGGATGTGCTTCTGGCTCGTTGCCAAGATATGATTACGAAAGAGGGCCTTACAGGGTTAACCAAAGAGACAATTACCCAACTTATGCAAATTAATTCTCGGTTTGCTTCAAAGGGGCAACGAGTAATGGCTTTAGCCTTGCGGAAGTGGCCGGAAGTACCGGAGAATCCAACCTCAGAAAAAGTTGAAACTAACCTCACTTTTATGGGCTTCTTTGCTATTCAAGATCCACCACGTCAGGAAGCAAGAGAAGCCGTGGCCATTAGTCGTAGTGCAGGGATAAAAACAGTGATGATCACGGGGGACCATCAAGAAACAGCGCTAGCTATTGCCAAGGAATTGGATATATGGCGACAAGATGATGGTGTTCTGACCGGCGTTTTGTTGGAGCGAATGGATAACGAAGAGTTAAAAAAACGTGTGAATACGACCACGGTTTATGCACGAGTATCACCGGAGCATAAACTAAGAATAGTTAATGCTTTGAAGGCGAACGGTCACATTGTAGCCATGACCGGTGATGGCGTTAATGATGCACCTGCATTAAAAAGGGCTGATATTGGTGCTGCTATGGGTATTACCGGTACTGAAGTAGCGAAGGAAGCCGCTGATATGGTTTTGTTGGATGATAACTTTGCTACGATTGTAAATGCTGTGGAGGAAGGTAGAGTTATATACAGTAACATCAGAAAATCTATTCAGTACTTACTTTCCTGCAATATCGGCGAGATTGTAGCCATATTCTCAGCCATTCTTTTAGGTTTAGGAAGCCCCCTAAACCCCATTCAAATACTATGGATTAATTTAGTGACTGACGGGCCTCCTGCTCTGGCACTTGGGCTTGAGCCTAGTGAGAAAGACGTAATGACAAAAAAACCCCGTAATCCAAAAGAAGGGGTTTTTGCCGGAGGAGTAGGTAAGGACATTCTCATTTATGGAGCTATTATAGGGGCCCTCTCACTAGCTAGCTATTGGATAGCATTAGCTTGGGGGAGGACCATCGAAGAAGCTCATACTATGGTTTTTCTAACAATGGCTTTCTCACAGCTCGTTCATGCCTTTAATGTACGAAGCCTTGAGCAGTCCTTATTTAAAATAGGAATAGGTACTAATCGCAGCTTAATCATGGCTTTTTTATTTTCGGTAGTGATGCAATTGGTGGTGGTCTTTATTCCGTTCCTAAGAGAAGTCTTTGAAACAGCACTGCTTCATCCAAGCGATTGGGGAGTTGTATTAGGGTTAAGTCTTATGCCCTTGGTAATCTCGGAAATACGAAAAGCGATAGTATAGGAAAACACGTTTAGTTCCAGCATTACAGCATACGGTTGTTATCAACAGGCAGGGATTTGAGATGAGGATCGGCTAAGTATTGGTCAATCTTTTTTAAGGTAGCTTCTTTTTCTTCATTGAGGACGCAAGAAAGTGAAAAATAATTGGAGACATGGTTTGACCTGTACGTACAACCAGAGAGCTCGAGGGTCTCAATGTAGAGGCGGGTTTCTTTAAGCACTTCCCAAGGGGTGAGCATTTGAATCTCACCTCTTTCCATTTTCTCTAGCATGGGAGCTCCATCTTGTAGAACTAAAGTAAGGGAGGCCAGATAATCCGGATTTATGGCAGATACTACCTTTGCAGTTTCTATGGCATGTTTCTCCCAGTGCATTTTCCCTCCTAGGCCTGATATAACTGTGGCTGAGAGCTTAAGCCCAGCATTTTTTAGTTTCTGGCCGGCTTCAATCATTTCTTGAGGACTGACCCCTTTTTTGACCTCTTTAAGGATTATATTACTGCCGCTTTCAATTCCCAGGAAAACCAAATTCAAGCCCTTTTCTTTTAGGCTCTTCAGTTCAGCAGCTGTCTTATTAAGAGCATCCTTCGGTCCGCCATAGATACTGACCCTTTCTAAGGAAGGAAAAGAAGAGTATAGACTTTCTAGGGTTTGTATAAGAGTTTGAGTGGGAAGAGAAAGGGCATCTCCGTCTGCTAGAAAAATTCGCCGGGTACGAGAATATTTTTTAGCTGTTTCGGCGATTAGTTGTTGTATTTCTGACCAGGTTTTTTGTCGATATCTTTTGCTTTTGTACATAGTGCAAAAGGTACAGGCATTGTGGGAACAACCTATGGAAACTTGAAGAATTAAGCTATAGGACTCACTGGGTGGCCGATATACGGGATAATCAAATTCTAGCATCGTTAGCACCTCGCAAATTATTAAGATAGACAATAATTTCAACATACAATGAATATTTCCCTTTAAATTATTATTTTCTCCCAAATACAAGCCGTTTAAGTATAAGCTAAGGGTCAAAAATGAATTTAGCCGGGCAAGCAGATATTCTGGCCAATGAAGAGATTATTTGGATTAATATTAGGGTTTAATTCTAAAAGTTTTTCAACGGTAGTATTACTAGATTTTGCGATGGCAAAAAGAGTATCTCCTGCTGTTATTTCCCAAAAGATCCCGGAAGGGCAGGGCTGTTCCGGAGGTAAGCAGATCAGGCTGCCTATACGTAGGTTATTGATGTCAATATTGGGATTAAGCTTAAGCAATTGGTTAACAGTTGTAGCTGTACTTTGAGCAATGTAGTATAGAGTCTCGCCGCGTTTTACTCGCCAGTAGCGTCCCGAGGGACAAGGTTGTTGTCTGGTAGTCATATCAATACTCCTTATAATCTTTTTTATTATAAAATATGTATTTTTGTCTACTATGTAAGTTGTCTCTTTATCTTGTTGACACTAGAGAGGTGTGAGTTGTATTATTGTGTTAAAGTGTTAAATTGCTAAAATACAACTGTGGTATTTATTTTGCAAGAAATATTTGAGTTTAGAGAGTACATTAATAGTGGACAAAAAGGAGGAGATAGGAGTGTATATCCCGGTATATAAGCTAAAGGATATGGTCCAACAAGACTACGAACGCATTATGAAGCGGAGTGAGATAGAAACTACTGATATCTTACCTATCGTAGAAAAAGTAATTAACGACGTTAAGACTCGTGGCGATGAAGCCTTGGTAGAGTATACTAAAGATTTTGAAGATATCGTAATTACTAAAGATATGGTACAGGTGACAGCCCAAGAAATCAAGGATGCCTATAATAAGGTGGATGAGGAGACAATCCAAGCAATTAGGACACTAGCAGATAACGTTAAGAAATTTCATGCAGCCCAGCTACCGCGCAAGATGTGGTCAATGGAAATATCCCCCGGACTGGTAGCGGGGCAGGTATTAATTCCTTTAGATAAAGTTGGATGTTATGTTCCCGGTGGTCGTGGTTGGTTCCCCTCAGCGGTGATGATGTCCGTATTACCGGCAAAGGTTGCTGGAGTTTCGCAGGTAGTGGTTTGTACTCCTTCTGCTCCAGATGGATCGGTACCTGCCGGGACCCTCATAGCCTGTGATATATGTGGTGCAGATGCAGTTTATCGAATCGGTGGAAGCCAAGCTATAGCAGCTATGGCATATGGGACACAGACAATCCCCAAGGTTGATAAGATAGTAGGCCCAGGTAGTAAGTGGGTTCTCGCTGCTTTTAAGTTACTCTATGGTGAAGTGGAAATTGGCACCCACGCTGGTCCTGGGGAAGGGCTTATCGTAGCAGACGAGACAGCTGATCCTGAATTTGCTGCAGCTGATATTTGTATTCAAGCAGAGCATGGTCTTGATTCTGCCGGTGTTCTAGTTACACATATTCCGGAACTGGCCTATGAGGCGCAAAAGCGCATTGGACGACACATTGAACGCCTCAATGATTACCGGAAGAATTTTGTAGTAGAATCCTTACGTAAGTATGGGGCCATTATCTTGACGGATTCTTTGGAGGAATCCCTTGCTTATGCAAATGAATACGCCGTAGAGCATTTAGAAATCATGACGAAGGATCCCTTTCATGATATGCAAAAGATTAAAAATGCCGGTGGTATATATCTAGGTCATTACACCCCGCTTTCTACGGGATGTTTCGGTTCCGGGCCAAATCATGTTCTTCCGACAGGCCGCAAAGCCACTGTTTCCGGAGGCTTAAAGACTCTTGATTTTGTGAAGGATGTATCCTTTGAGTACTTTTCCAAAGAAGGATTGGGTAATCTTAAGGATGCCATGGTCAAACTGGCCGATTATGAAGGCTTCCCAGCCCATGGGAATGCAATTTTGGAGCGGTTTGCCAAGGATTAAGTATCTTGTTGAATTAAGAAACAGTCTATTTTTTGGAGGGAAAGCATGTTAGCAGCCCGTTATTATGGACCTAAGGATATTCGAGTAGAGGAAGTAGACAAACCTGTTTGTAAGCCCAGTCAGGTGTTGGTTAAAATAGCCTATGCCGGTATATGTGGGTCGGATATGCACAATTACCGTAAAGGTATGTTTATGACTTATGTTCCCGAGATCATGGGACATGAGTTTTCCGGAACAATAGTCGAGGTGGGAGAGGGTGTCCAAGAATTAAGCACAGGGTTGCAGGTTGTTGGCGATCCTCGTGTGCCTTGCGGTCAATGCCAATGGTGCCTCGAGGAACAGATAAATCTCTGTCCCCAACTTGGCTTCATTGGAGAAGTCTCGCCTGGTTGTTTTGCCCCCTATCTTTTGATGGATCCAGCCAAACTCTTGATAATACCTCCGGAAGTCCCTCTATTAGAGGTAACGATGGTCGAGCCGTTGGCGGTTGCGGTACATATTATAAGATCTAGTGGTCTTCATACCATGCAGGCTAACGAAACAATAGGTATAATCGGGGCAGGGCCAATTGGGCTATTAGCCATGATGACGTTAAAGGCGTTATGTGGAGTCCGGACAATAATGATAGATATAACCCCCGAAAGGCTGGAACTGGCGGAAAAGCTCGGAGCCGACAAATGTCTAAACTCAGTAACAAAAATGGATGAAAACAGCGTAGAAGCAGCGATAGAGGCGGTTGGTTTGGGTCTTACCTTGCAGGAGGCGATGCGTTGTTTGAAACCGCAGGGTAAACTGGTTATGGCCGGCTTGTATGAAGAACCGAGTTTTCTTGATCCTAATCCCATTGTGACCAAGGAACTACGCTTGATTGGTATCAATACCTATGAAAAGGCAGATTTGCATGAAGCCGTAAATCTGATAAAACAGGGCAAAGTTAAGGTAAGACAATTGATTACGGATATTATTCCTTTGCAAGAAATCCCCCGAGTTTTTCGAGACCTTGATATCAAGGGAAAAACTAGTGCTAAGGTTGTTATATCTATGGACAAGGAATACTAAAAACTTGCTTTAAGATAGGAGAGACGTGTACACATATGATCCCCGAAAACAAGCAAGAGAACAAGATACCGCAGGAAAAACAACTTAAACAGAAGAAAATTCTGCAACTTAGAAATATAACAAAGATTTACCCTGGTACGGTTGCCTTGCAAAATGTCAACCTGGAGATACTCCAGGGGGAGGTGCATGGTATTATCGGTAAGAATGGTGCCGGTAAATCTACCTTGGTGGGGATTATCTCCGGGATAATCACACCCTCTGGTGGCGAGTTAGAAATTGGCGGTCGCAAACTTGCCCAACTTTCGAGACTGGATGCTAAACGGGAAAGTATTGCCATTGTGCCCCAAGAACCTCAGGTTATTTGCGATTTTACTGTGGCAGAGAACCTCTTTCTTGGTGACTATCCTCACCGGGGGCTTTTAGTCAACTGGGCCCAAATGTATCGACGTACTGAGGATATTTTGAAGCAAACGAAGCTTAATATTAACGCGTGGGCTAAGGCAGGGGAACTGACTATAAGTGAACAACAGCTCATGCTATTAGTGAAAGCCTGTTACGTGGAAGAAGCCGATATTATCATTTTGGATGAGGCCTCGGCTTCCTTATCCCAGGATGATGAGAAGATATATTATTCTATTATTGAAGAGCAGCAAAGGATTGGTAAGACTATTATTCTCATTTCCCACCGTACCGATGAGATATTGAAAGTATGTAACAGGGTAACGATCATCAGGGATGGATGCACTGTCAAAACGGTATCCTGTACAGAACTAGACAAGCAGAAGTTTTCGGCTCTGATAGTGGGTGATGAGTCGGACAAGGACAGGCAAAAGACAACAAGTTGGACATCGGTTGATCCCGAAAGTGAGACAATACTAAGACTTAATGAGTTAACAAGATTGGGTTATTTTGAAAATATAACCCTTACTTTAAAAAAAGGCGAAGTCGTCGGTCTGGCAGGGTTAAGGGGAAGTGGACGTACCGAATTGTTTAAAAGCATAGTAGGTATCGATCCTGTTGATGCGGGAATGGTTGAAATTGCCGGCCGCAAAGGTCTGTTGGGCACACCTTCTCAAGCCTTAGAACGGGGTGTTGTTTATCTTCCGGAGGATAGGGAGAAAGAAGGCTTAGTTGCGGTTTTGAGTGTGCGGGAAAACATGGTCCTTAATAGCCTTAAGCAAATTAGCACGGTCTCAATTATTGATAAAAACAGAGAAAATGAACAAGTATCCCGATTAATTAATACCTTTGAGATTATAACTGCTTCTCCAGAACAGGAAGTTAATCAATTGAGTGGTGGAAACAAACAGAAGGTAGTGGTAAGCAAGATATCTGCCGTGGGGCCATTAGTATACCTGCTAGATGAACCTACAAGGGGTATTGATATTGCTGCAAAGGACAGCATTCTTAAAAAT
>PHAD01000143.1 GCA_002841595.1 Firmicutes bacterium HGW-Firmicutes-12 | reverse complement strand
CAGGCTTTTATTGATGCTCAGGTATATGGAATAAAGAAGCAAAAGTATCTTGAAGATGGGGAGATACTAGATAGGGAGCTTGGACTAGAGACGCTTTTAGAGGTGTTGCAGAGGAAAATGCCGCTTCGGGCTCACGCCCATAGAGCCGATGATATTATGACAGCCCTAAGAATAGCTGAAGAGTTTGGGTTAGAGTTAATCATTGAACATGGAACGGAAGCTCATAAACTAATTGCTGAGTTAACTGAAGCTAATATACCTATTGTCATAGGACCATCTTTTAGCAATCGAGCGAAGGTGGAAATGGCGGAAATATCCTGGAAGACAGCAGTTCGCTTAAATGAGGCCGGAGTACTTGTAGCACTAACAACGGATCATTCAGTAACACCTGTACAGTATTTACCACTATGTGCAGCACTAGCAGTAAAGCACGGGATGGATGAAATGGAAGCCCTCAAGGCTATTACCATTAATCCGGCCAAGATATTAAAGCAAGATCATCGGATTGGCAGCTTAGAAGCAAATAAGGATGCCGATATGGTTGTTATGTCAGGGCATCCTTTAGACTGGCGAACACGTATTGAAAGAGTATATATCAATGGTGCAAAGGTTTATGAGGTAATTTAGATTAATTGGGGTGTTATATTTTGTATATATATAAATCTATTTCCCAGGAAAAAACATATGAATTAGCCTGCCGTTTAGGTAAAATGCTTCAAGGTGGAGAATTAATAGCTTTAGAAGGAGAACTTGGCGCAGGCAAGACGCTGTTCGTAAAGGGATTAGCCCAAGGACTAGGAATAGAAGAGCCGGTTACAAGTCCGACCTTTACGCTACTGCAGCTTTATGAAGGTAGGGTTAATTTGGCGCACTTTGATATTTATCGCTTGCCTGTTCCTGAAGCCATAGAAGAATTGGGTTATGAAGAGTATTTTTATGGTTCGGGAGTGACAGCTGTTGAATGGAGTGACTTGATAAAGGCTTACCTGCCGGAGCAATATATCCAGGTTGTTATCCGAAGAGATTACGACCAAGAGCAGGGTGAATATCGTCTGATTACATTTATACCCCATGGGGAACAAATGGATATATTAATAGAGGAGTTGGGTAAAAATGCTGGTGCTGGGAATTGAAAGCTCTACTCCAGTAGCTTCTGTGGCTGTTGTTTCTAATGAAGGACTAAAGGGTGAGATTACTTTAAACATAGGGCTGACCCATTCAGAACAGCTATTGCCCCTAATTGATGACCTGTTTAAACAGTGCAGGATATCTATGGATGAAATATGCGGCATAGCCGTAGCCGGGGGACCAGGTTCTTTTACAGGATTAAGAATTGGAATGGCAACAGCCAAGGGATTAGCTCAGGGACTAAATATTCCCTTGGTTAGCATTCCAACATTACAAGCCTTAGCGTTTACTCATATGAGCAAGAGCGGGTTGATTTCTCCTGTAATGAATGCAAGGAAAAAGGAGGTATATGCAGCGCTTTTTCGATGTAGCGAGGGTAAGATAGAACAGATGATGCCTGATTGTGCTATTTCACCACAGAAATGGGCTGATGTGCTACATAAATATAATGAACCGGTACTGCTTACAGGAGATGGTGTGATAGCCTACAAGGATGATTGGCAGTCCTTATTAGGGCAGCAGGTAATTCTTCTTCCTTCTATATTATCTTTGAATAGTGCCCTAACAGTGGCTTGGTTGGGTCAAGAAAAGCTTATGGCAGGTAATGTAGATAATTTATACGAGTCAAAACCCATCTATATCAGGATGTCAGAAGCCGAAGCTAAGCTTAGCCAATGTCAATAATGGGGGTAGTAGATATGGAATATACTTTACGACCTATGTTAATCGAGGATATTCCACAGATTATTTCAATAGAGAAAAAGTCATTTCCAACTCCTTGGTCCTCATATGCATTTACGTGTGAGCTTTGTGATAATGAATTTGCCTATTATATTGTCTTAACGACACAAGAAGATCCTTCGATGATCGTGGGATATGGAGGCATGTGGATTATTATTGATGAGGCCCATATCACCAATATAGCCGTAGAACCCGCATATCGGGGAAAAAAGCTAGGAGAGCAGATACTTAAAGGTCTTATGGAGCTGGCGAAATTGAAAAGGGTAGCGCGTATGACGTTAGAAGTACGTGTATCAAATGATGATGCCCAGAAGCTATACAAAAGAATCGGCTTTAAACCCGCTGGGATAAGACCAGGTTATTATATTGATACGAATGAAGATGCTCTCATCATGTGGAATGAAATATCTTAAAAGTGTCCAAATTTTGTTTGTGAGGTAGTAAACATGCCTAGAAAAGATATTATATTAGCTATAGAAACAAGTTGTGATGAAACGGCAACAGCGGTTCTCTCCGGGGGACAAGAACTCCTTTCGAATATTATAGCCTCGCAGATTGATGTGCATAAGCGCTTTGGTGGTGTAGTTCCTGAAATAGCATCACGTCATCACCTTGAACAGGTAAACAGATTGATTGACTTGGCCATGTTAGAGGCAAGGATTTCCTTTTCTGATTTAAGTGCTATTGCTGTCACCTATGGACCAGGCTTGGTAGGTGCTTTACTGGTTGGCGTCAGTACAGCAAAAGCTTTGGCGTATAGTCTTGGTCTTCCTCTGGTAGGAATTAATCATATAGAAGGCCATATCTTTGCCAATTGGCTTGTTCATGAGGATATAGAGTTTCCCTTGATATGCCTTATTGTTTCTGGGGGGCACACTGCACTAGTTCTAATGAAGGACTATGGGAAATATGAGTTATTAGGACAAACGCAGGATGATGCAGTTGGGGAAGCCTATGACAAAGTTGCTAGGGCTATGGGCTTAGGTTATCCAGGTGGTCCTGTGATCGATAAACTTGCCCATGAGGGGGATCCAAAAGCCATACATTTACCACGGGCTTGGCTAAGTAAGGATAGTTTTGATTTTAGTTTCAGCGGATTAAAGACAGCTGTTCTTAATTATTTGAACAATACTGCTCAAAAGGGTGAGGAAATTAATAAAGAGAATCTTGCCGCGGCTTTTCAAACTAGTGTAGTAGAGGTTTTAATAGAAAAGACAATAAAAGCTGCTCATAAAAGCAGAATAAAGACAGTATTGCTTGCCGGAGGAGTTGCGGCCAATAGTTTGTTGCGTACTCAGCTTCAAGAACGATGTGATAACGAAGGATTGCAGCTTTTTTATCCGCCTTTAAAATATTGTACGGATAATGCAGCTATGATTGCCAGTGCTGGGTATTATCGCTTTAGACAAAGAGACCTAGCAGGCTGGAATCTTAATGCAGTACCGAACCTAAAGCTATTTTGAATCAATTAGAAATAATAACTATTGAAGAAATGTTTCTTATTGTTTAGAAAAATAGTATAATCTATTTAAATCGGCCAAATGGCCAGGCAAAAAAGAGGAGTTGGTTTTAGATTGGACCCCGATAGTTCTAGTCAGCTTATTATTATGGCAGTATTGCTGTCGATGTTGGCTTTTTTTACAGCTGTAGAAACAGCATTATTATCGCTGAATAGGTATCGTCTACGTAGTCTTGTAACAGAATTTGATCCACAAGCTATTCTTGTAAATAAGCTATTAAATGATTCAAGCAAGTTCACGGATACGATTAATTATGGAGTGAGTATACTCAAAATAGTTTTAGCAGTTATAGGTACAACGCTAGCCTTAAGTTTGTTTGGGGATGAGAAGGGTATCTTGTATGCTATTATAATTCTAGTATTCATTATTGTTGTTTTTGCTGAAGTACTGCCTAGAGTAGCATCTAAAAAGAATCCAGAACAGACCTCGTTGTTTTTGATACGCTTTATTCCTGTGATTTTAGTTGTTTTATACCCATTAGTAAGATTCTTTAATATATTTAGAAAGATTTTTGAAAGAATACTTGGGGTAAACGTCCAGGAGTCGAACGGTGTTACGGAAGAAGAAATAATAGGGCTTGTAGCGGTAGGACAAGAGGATGGAGTATTTCATCAAGAAGAAAAAACTATGATAAACGGGGTATTTGATTTTACAGATACTATGGTCAGGGATGTTATGATACCGCGACCGGATATTGTAGCTGTTGAAAGGTACACCTCACTATCAGATTTAATGGATATTATCAAAAAAGAGCAGTTTTCACGTATTCCCGTTTATGAGAAGAATATTGATAATATTCTTGGTGTTGTGCATATAAAAGATTTAATCATGACTGATGCTTGTGAAAAAGAAGATTTTACGGTTGATTACTATTTGCGACCGACAATCTTTTTGCCCGAAACAAAAAAAGTCAGTGATTTGTTTAAAACTATGAAAAAGGAGAAAATCCATCTTTGTATAGTGCTTGACGAATATGGGGGGACCGCCGGTCTCTTGACGATGGAAGACCTCATAGAAGAAATTATGGGTGATATTCAGGATGAACACGATACCGAAGAACCTGATTTTAACAGGATTAGTGAAGATATTATCGAGGTTAATGCTAGCATTAGGATAGAGGAACTCAATGAAAAATTAGGAATAGACTTAGAGTGTGAAGAAGCTGAAACAGTAGGAGGAATAGTTTTTGCAATTCTTGGACGTATTCCGGTTGAAGGTGATCGAATTAGAGTCAATGAGATAGAGTTAGAGGTTATTCTAATGGAAGGTCATCGTGTTGAGAAAATACGTTTGACAAAATTGCAGCCAGAAGAAGAATCGGAAGTAGGATAAGAAAAATAATTAACAGTCAACCCGAAAAAGGGTTGGCTGTTTTATTTACACTATAGGAAAGTATAACTTTGCCATGCTGGCAAAGTGCTGCGGTATATAGTACTTAAAAGGCGCGCCTTTCTTGAAATTTCAGGCATATTCAAAGTAAATTTAGGGATAGTATGTGGATTAAAAACTGTGGATAATGTGGATAAAACTGTGCATAACCAATAAAGACAAGGATTGTTGATGTGAATAAAAAAACAGCCATAAAACCACATCATCTGTGAATAATGTGGAAAGAGGGCTTGAGACCTTCTGAATAAGTCTATTCTGCATGTGGATAACTCTGTGGATTATGTGGATAATAGAGCATATGTTCTGCAAACGAAACCGACTAAGGATGGAAGGCTTTACTTTTAGTGAAGTCTTGATACTTGCTTCAATATATGCATTAGGGCTATAAAAAAGACCAAAAATATCAAAAGGTTTATGTTATGAAATAAAAAAAGAGGCTTCATAGGAAGCCCCGATTACATCAATGTGTTATATCATCAATACACCGACAATGGTTGCGACGATCAAACCAGTAATAACCGGAATAAAGTTCTTTCTTACAAGTTCAAGAACCGGAACCCCAACAATACCTGCTACGGCTACAAGTGAACACCAGGCAACAAGTGTACCGCCACCAGCCCATATCGCTCCCATTTGACCGATAGCACCAAGAGATGCTGCAGCACTGGTATTAGCACCGGCCATTGCACCGGCAATACCACCTACCAAGGGCAGACCGGAGAAACCTGATCCGTCAAGACCGGTAATAAGTCCAAGGATAAGCATACCGAAACCGGCCAGGAAACCTGTTGCTGGGATGACATTAGCAATCATATTACCAATATCGGAGAGGAAGCCAGGAGCGTTCTCGCCTAGAATATTAACGACGGCCTCCGGATTTCCAAGAAAGAAAAATCCTGCGATTGGGATGATTGGACCCATTACCCGAAAAGCAAAGACAAGCCCATCAGCAATACTATCTGCAATAAAGTCAAGACCT
>PHAD01000142.1 GCA_002841595.1 Firmicutes bacterium HGW-Firmicutes-12 | reverse complement strand
GCTACATCAGCATCCTTAACCGGCTTTTTGCTCTTAAGATCATTTACCCATATAATTCCCTTCTCCTCGCCTAATGCTAGATATGTAGTAAGATCACTGACCTGGAGCCAGACCTGCCGTACACAATCTCCAACCCGTATCTCGGCTGCATAATAGCCTGCTGGTAAGGCTTCGGGAAAGACAATGTAATGGCTGTAATCATCTACACTGATAAACTCCATTTCAAATTCAGCTGATTTTGTTAAACCACTCAAATCAGCTTGATAGGTCCTAGCTTGATAAGTCCAATCCGGTATTGCATCCTTTAAAGCCAACGCCTCTATGAAGTCAGTATAATCCTTATAATTATATAAGGAAACAGCTAAAGAGGGGACTTCGGTAGGTTTATCCCATTTCTTATCCAAATAATATTGTAAATTGAAGTAAGCTGTTAAGACCGGGGCTTCATCGACAGCAAATTCACTCAAGCGATTATCTATATCAAAAGTAAACTTATCCTGCTCCTCCTTAAGCGGACTGGTTTCAAAAGAAAAGCTGTATTCTTCCTCTAAAGCTTGTTTGCCATCTAAAGAGGGGAAGCCCGCCTTCACGGATACCGTATATATAGTACCTGACTCTAGCTTTTCCGGGATAAAGACTAAATTCTTCTTATGCTGTTCAAAGCGCCCTTTTACTTGTGGGGTAATCTTAAAGTAATTACCTACCTTTGAAAAGTCAAAATCTTCACGGGAGAAAACAATCTCAATTCCTGTATCTATGGGAACATCTGTTGACTTTAATCTAGGTAAAGAGCTAAGAACACGAAAACTGCCCTTAGTTTGAAAAGCCCAATTTAAGGTCTCCAGCCCTTGATTGCTAGTATCAAAAGAAAGCACATAGATCTTATCCTCGACTAGCTTTTCTTTCGGAATAATCCTGTACTCATTGTCGTTATCCCCTTTTTCCAAATCATACGCAAAAGTAGGCAATACCTGCAGTGTCTCGCGGATTTTTTTCTCGTTCAATGGTTGATCAGCAGACAAGACAAAACTTGTTTCCGTATCGATCCCCGTTTTATCCTGCTCTTGGGCATAGATAGTAACCTCCGCGGCTATAACAGGTGTATCTAGAAATAGACCTATTCGGTTCAAGATGTAAAACACAGCTGCAAACATAGCTATGATTAAGACTAAGCTAGCAACTAATTTTAATTTGTTATTTTGGCTAAATATATCCATTTATTATCTCCTCCAAATATTAAAACCGTCTGTTATTTTATATTTTCTAATTCAATTTTTTGACTATAAAAACCTTTTAGTACAAAGAAATAAATACCATAATAACAAAAAGAGTGCACCTCATTTATTTGAAATGGGATGCACTCTATATAGGGTTAAACTTATTCATAATAGCTTTTCCGTAGATAAGACACTGATGTATGTTACTACCTCATATTCTATCGCTGTTTTCATAGCCTTTATTGTGCAAACGATATTTTCTTATCACTACTAGGCTTAACCCAATCCTTTTCTACCAGTAATTCCGCAATCTGCACCGCATTTAAAGCGGCTCCTTTGAGCAAGTTGTCAGACACTACCCACATGTTAAGTCCATTCTCAATCGTATAGTCTTTGCGAATACGTCCCACAAATACTTCATATTTTCCTGCACAATCCAACGCCAATGGATAGATATTATTTTCAACATCATCAGCTAAAACTACCCCGGGGGCCTGTGCCATTATTTCCTTTATTTCTGCAACATCCGGCATTGGTTTTTCTGTTTCTATGTTTACAGCTTCTGAATGACAGCGGATAACCGGAACTCTAACTGTAGTAGCCGTAACTTGTATTGAGGCATCACCCATTATTTTTTTCGTCTCATTAAACATTTTCATTTCTTCTTTTGTATAACCGTTATCCATAAATTTATCGATATGTGGTAAGACGTTTAGGCTGATTTGGTGAGGATATACATTACAAGGTATTTCTTTTTCATTTATGAAAGCACCCATTTGCTGTTTTAGCTCATCGATAGCTTGGTAACCAGTTCCGGATACGGCCTGATATGTTGATACGACAATCCTCTTGATTTTAAATCTGTCATGTATAGGCTTTAATGCAACTACCATTTGTATCGTCGAACAGTTGGGATTGGCAATTAATCCATTATGCCTTTGTGCATCGGCTGGGTTAACTTCTGGGACTACAAGAGGAACATCTGCATTCATACGAAACGCGTTGCTATTATCTATTACAACTGCTCCTTCTTCTATCGCCATTGGGGCTAAGATTAGGCTTGCTTCTTCTCCAGCTGAAAAGAGGGCTATATCAATATCTTTAAATGATCCCTTCTCTATCAACTTAGAAGCGAACATCTGTCCGCGAAATTCTATGACTTCACCCTCATTTCTTCTTACTAGGGGCACTACCTCGGAGATAGGTAATGTGGATCTTTCCAAAGTAGCTAACATTTCTCTACCTACTGCACCCAATCCTACTACCGCAATTTTATACTCTTTCATCTGTCTACATCCTTTCCTGTTAAGTCAACATGTGTGCGCATTGCGGACATTTTTCTCTGCACGGCGGACTCATGTAGCAATTATACCGTTTCTATTGATTATGTCAAGAAGCATTATAAAAATAACAAAAACAGCTAAAAAGCGTGCCTTTAGCTGCGTTAGCCTTAACACCTCTCTTTGCCCCTGTGGGATAGTTCTCCACCCGGCTTTGGGCTTATACCCGGGTGACAGTCCTGCACTTCTTCAATGCAGTCCCAGCGCAACGAGTCTGGTCCTCGCCGCACTTCGGCAAAGATTCCTTTCTGCTAGTTCATTGCTACCAAACTCCCTAGCATAATCTTAATCTTTGCTCCTCTACCCCACTCTTTTAGAGTGAGGTAACAATTCAATTTTATAATATTTTATTCTGTTAATTACCTTTTGTCAACCTTATTTGGACTTCTTATCTAACATTTTCTAAAGCCAGCTGCCCCTCCAGAAAATCGACAAATTGCCGAGCAGTACGACCCGAACGTACATTATAACTCATTTCCCATTTTATAGCTAACTGACGCAGCTCTTCTAAGCTGATGTCCAGTCCTCTTTCAAGAGCAAGCTTTTCTACAATCGTTAAGTAGCGCTTTTGATCTGGTGCAGCAAAAGTAACAGCTATTCCAAAGCGATCAGCTAGCGATAATTTCTCTTGGAGGGTATCCATCCTTCTGACTTCATCATTCTCCTGAAACCCCCCCGTATATTCCCGATCAGAATGTTTTTCATAGACCAGATGCCGACGATTTGAGGTAGCATAAACTAACACATTTTTCGGTTTGACTTCAACCCCACCTTCTAAGAGAGCTTTCATCTCGCGGTACTGACCTTCATTATCATTAAATGATAGGTCATCGATAAATAGGATGAACTTTTGAGGTCGATTAACCAGTTTTGAAATAATCTGTGGGTAATCTGCTATATCTTGTTTCTGTAGCTCGATAAGGCGAAGACCTTGACTACCAAATTTATTTACCAATGCTTTTACCGTAGAAGACTTGCCGGTGCCCCTGTCGCCATATAGCAATACATTATTCCCCGAGTATCCTTGTAGAAACTGTTCGGTATTTTGAATAATCTTAGCCTGCTCACGTTCATACTCATACAACTGGTTCATTTGGACAATATCAGTATTTTTTACCCCAACTAACTCTGCCGAATCATTTTTACGTACCCATCGTAAGGTGTGGTATTCTCCGAATTGACCTGCTCCATTATTATAGTAATATTTACTCAGCTTTTCCAGACCCCTTTCCCAATTGGAAAGTCCATAGAAATACGAGCTGATTTCATCGCTTTTCTTTTCATTGTTCATGACGCATATACCATCCCAGTCAGGCAATCTATCAATCACTTCTGACTCGGCATTTGTCTTTTTAGATAAAATCTCTCGCATTGTATCAATTGAGAATGAAGCTAAAGACTGTATGAGAGATAGATCCTGTTCGGCTATTTTTTTTAACTCTGCTGGCATCTTTTCAAATTCATATGCTTCGGCTAACAAAGTAAAGGTATTCTCATCTGAAAGCAGAAGATCTAACAAGTATACCTTCCATGCGTTTTTACCCTTTATTGATAATTCAGCTGCTTTGGGAATGAAAGAAGCTGAAAATTGACTGTACATTTTTGTAAGCTGAGTGCAATCCGGATCTGGTTTAACTGCCTCCTTAAGTAAAGCAACTAACTTCTTTACTAATTTATCCTCCATTACTTCTGCATATAATACTATTCCCCATTCTGCTTGTACAGCCTTAGCTATCTGCTTGTCCATTGATATCCTCCTCTAATTTAAGTCTATTATTATATTAGCAAATTACTAGGATTACCCAAAGATATTTTTTCTTATTTACTATAGCTTATTTTTCCTATAGAATATGTACGTTTATAACTATTTGAAGAGCCTAAAAAAGAAATTGTGATCAAGGAGACTAAGTATGCGCAAAAAACCTTCTATTATTTTTATATTATCTCTTGTAATCTTCTGCTCATCTTTATCAATAACGGCAGAGGCATCTTCGACTCAGCTGGATCTGCTTCCAGTTGCTCCTCGACCTACAAGTGCTACTTCAATTCAGTTGACCAACATCTCTTTAGAACTTAATCTATTTGAGGACACTACCAATATTCAGGGTTCCTATACTCTTATAAATCCGACCGAAGATCCCTTCGTTCTCTCCCTTTCACTACCAGCCTATTCTGCTTTATACCCCAAGGACTATACTCCTTTTTTAAGTGTTCGTGTTGCCGATACAGATGTTTCCTATGTTTTTGACGAGACAAAAGATGTTTTTCAATGGGAGGTAGCTTTTGAACCTAATGAAGAGCGTATTCTAAACTTTGAATACAACTTCCCTAATTCTTTATCTGATGAAGGTATTTTAACTACTGGTTTTGACTTAACACCAGAAGATTTATGGTTTAGTACCACAGATAAATCATCCCTCTTTTTACAATTGCACGACATAAATCCTGGCCTGATTCGTGAAATCCAACCCCAGTCATATAGTCTTATAGGTAATACCCTTGTCTGGGCCTGGAATTCTTCCCCTGATTGCAAGGAAATAATTGTTCGAGCAGATGTACTCACTGAGAAAAGCAAATGGGAACAATCTTTTACCGAAAAGGAACTCTTACGTCTTGATCAATTTTTGTCAAATCGCTATTATTTATCTGCTGCTTTTTTCTATGAAAATAAATATAAAAGCGCTCCAAGCAATGAGCAAGCCTCTTTACTTTTAGGCCAAGCATATTATCTAGAAAAAGCCGGTAAACATGAAGATGCTACACATATTTGGAATGATCTATATGATGATAACATATCCTCACCTTATATTTATTGGTATCTAGGAAAAGAATATGCCCTTAAGTCAAGTAAACTATATGGTCTTTATGATCAAGTTTCTGACCTACAAATACATCCCTTACTACAACGCTGGCTTGCCAACCAACTGCCATCTATCCTCGTAAAACAGTCCCTACCTAAGATAGTAGCCACCTCTGCAAATGTAGATAATGACCTAGATGGACTCGTTATTTCAGGTACTTTCACCGACTTAGACGGAGATATTGAAAGTATTACCCTTCGCTATCGATGTGAAGAAAATGCCTATATTGAGAAAACCTTCGAACTAGAACCTTTTCAATATACACATACTATCTCTTATTTTATCCCTATGGCAGACTCGATGCAGAAGCTATACTACGAATTTATTGTGTTTGATAGTAGCCAAACCCCTATTAGCAGTGACAATAAGGAAGTCTTCTATTTAACTAGTGAAATCCAGAGTATTACTTATCCCCTCCATGGAG
>PHAD01000002.1 GCA_002841595.1 Firmicutes bacterium HGW-Firmicutes-12 | reverse complement strand
ATCCTTACATCCTATGATCCAAGTAATGGAGAAATAGTAGGTACAGTTAAGATAACTCAAAAAGAACTAATTCCTCAAATTGTAGAAACGGCTAAGCTTAGTCAATTGTCATGGGGAAAGCTCTCTGTAGATGAACGTATTAGGTATATCGATAGAGCAGCAAAGATTTTATCAGAAGAATCCCATGAACTTGGGGTATTACTCTGTAGAGAAATGGGAAAAGGATTAAATCAGGGAGTTGGAGAAGTAGAGGGCTGTGCGTATGATGCGATCTATAGAGCTAAATTGGTTAAAGAGAGTATAAAGACACAAGTATTTAAAGGCGGTGGGTTAGAGACGCAGATGGAATATAACCCCTTAGGTGTATGTGCTGTTATAACACCATGGAACTTTCCTATATCAATGGCACATTGGCTTATCATTCCAGCCTTAACAGCAGGAAATACAGTGGTTTTAAAACCATCAGAAGAGACACCGCTAATTGCGCAAGCCTATGTTGATGTTTTCAATAAAGTTTTGCCTGAGGGTGTATTGCAAATTATACATGGTGGAGACGAACAAGGTAAGGCCTTGGTAGAAGCAGATGTAAGCCTTATTGCTTTTACAGGGTCCCAAAATGCAGGTAAAGATATTATGAAAAATGCTGCTGGTGCCTTGAAACGACTTGTTATGGAGTTAGGTGGAAAAGACCCGCTTATTGTTATGAAAGATGCAGATATTGATCAAGCAGTAAGGTTTGCAGTAGCAAACAGCTTTGATAATGCAGGCCAAGTATGTATATCTACGGAGAGAATATTTGTTGATGAAGGAATCGCTGATGAATTTGAGCAAAAAGCAACACACTATGCTCAATACTACAAAGTTGGACCATGGAATGACCAAGAGGCAAATATAGGACCTATTATTAATGATAAACAGAGAAATAATATTATTAGACAAATAGAAGATGCAATAGACAAAGGGGCAAAGGTTTTATGGGGAGGATATAATCATCCTGAGCGTTATGTAGTGCCAACGGTATTAACGAATGTTACTGACGATATGCTTATTGCCAAAGAAGAGACTATTGGACCTGTTGTATGTATTTCGCGATACACTGATATAGATGAAGCCATTAAAGCATCCAATAACACGAACTTTGGATTAGGGGCTGTCGTGTTTGGGAAAAAGGACGCAGAAATAGTAGCGAAGCAATTACAAGCAGGTATGGTTGGTATTAACCAGGGAGTAGGAGGAATAGGGGATACACCTTGGGTAGGAGCGAAACACAGTGGCTATGGCTATCATGGCTCTCCAGATGGTCATCGGCAGTTTACTCAAGTCAGAGTGATAAGTAAAAGAAGTACGGATAGATGAATGTATGAGCAGTAACAAAATTTTACGCCGGCTGAGAGTTATTAACTTGGCCGGTTATTTTTTTAAGTAAACATAAGCGAAGCAGAATTGGATTTTCGTTAGATAATAGATTAACTATATGGCTTGAGGGATATTATTGGGTCATTTAATAAAAACTAAATCTAAATATAATCGTTATAGGTGGAACGAAATGAAAAAGATTAAGGATAGGATGATCTTGGGAGTCATAGGTGGTGTGGCCGGGAACATCTTTAAGTTAGTTATCGACGGTTATTTTAAGAAGAAAAAAATAGCTGAAATTGATGGTCCTGAGAGAGCTGCCGGGATGCTTGTTCCTCCCCATACCGTAACTACCAAGGAAGGGAGAATAGTGGGTTATCTGGCTGATGGTGCCGTAGCTAGTCTACTGGGAGTGTCTTTGGTATATTTGTTTTCACTTACCGGAAAGAATCGAGGAGTCTTAAAAGGGGCAGCCACAGGACAGGCTATGTGGACCTTTATTTATGGGGTATTGGGGACTATGGGGGCGACTAAAGTGACACCAGTATCACCCAAGACGGTCCTTACAGAATATCTCGCCCATACTGCATACGGTATAGTCACAGCCAGTACAATTTTGGCGATAGGTGACGAACGTCTGTTTAACGGAAATATTCCATTGTTTCCAGGAACAGTTAAGATTAAACAAAATGAACCAACACATAACGAGACGAATTTAGCACAAGACCAGCAATTAATTAAAAGTAGCATACACAAAGTAAAAGGCATCTAATTAAGCAGATGACTTTTACTTTGTGTATGCTTGTAAATAAGTCTTATAAATAATATACTAAGGATTATTTATAGGACTTATTTTCGTTGATATACCTTAACCCATTTTATCTTGCCGTTTTCGTCAATAATGATACTTGCCCGCTCGGATGTCCCTTCCGAGTCGTTAAATATACCATAGTCCCTGGCTGTCTTCTCATTAGGCAAATAAGGGTATGCATGATAGCCTGTTGGAGAAGAAAGTGAAATTAGAGCAAGAGACATTTTTATAAATACTAGGCATTTTTAAGGAGACAGCTTATGAGAAAAGCATTGAAAGCAGCATTCCCAGCCACAATACCAGTTATGCTTGGATATATTTCAGTTGGGTTAGCCTTTGGCTTACTTATGGTGAAGACAGGACATAATTTCTTGTGGGCAATTTTCATGAGTATAACGGTATATGCAGGTTCTATGCAATTTATAGCGATTAATCTATTGACAAACGGGGTTGGTCTTATTGAAATAGCATTGATGACTTTGTTCGTAAATGTTAGACATGTTTTCTATGGTTTATCATTTATAGATAAATTTAAAGATATGGGTAAGAAAAAAACCTATATGATTTTTTCTCTCACAGATGAGACTTACTCATTAATTTGTTCTTTAAAAGCACCTGTTGGTGTTGATAATAATCTGTTTCTTTTTTCTATCGCTTTATTAAATCAAATGTACTGGATAATAGGCTCAATTATTGGTGCTATCGCAGGCTCCTTGATTACATTTAATACTCAAGGAATTGATTTTGCTATGACAGCCCTATTTGTGGTGATATTTATTGAACAATGGTTTACTTATAAGACTCATATACCGGTACTGATTGGTATAGTGGCCACATTATTATCCCTGATGATCTTTGGTAGTGATAATATGATTTTACCCTCTATGATATTTATAACTGCAATTTTATTGGTTTTTGAGAAGAAGATAGATAAAAAAGAATATGAAAAACGAGAAGAGGCAATGAATAATGAATTTTAGCAATAATTATACTTTTTTTGCAATAGTGGTTATTGCAATCGTTACATTCGGCACTAGAGTAGCACCCTTTATCTTCTTTAGAAAAGGTAAGGCTACTCCTAAATATATAGTTTATATTGGGAAGTACTTGCCTCCTGCGGTTATTTCCATGCTTATTATCTATTGCTTAAAAAATGTTAATCTATTTAAGTTTCCTTTTGGGATTCCGGAATTGATAGGAGTTGCTACTGTAGCAATCCTGCATATTTGGAAGCGGAATAACTTAATTAGTATTTTAAGTGGAACAGTTATTTATATGATTACCATTCAATTCATATTGGTGACCAATTAAAACCAGATAATGTACTAGTTACCTTGCCATCTGGATAGGGATTTCTCCAGACACACCATACCTTGATACATCAAGGCTGCAGCTGCGGCAAGAATAATCACGCTAGCCATAACCAGATCCAGTTTAAAGACCTGCCCTCCGTAAACAATAAGATATCCTAGGCCAGCTTTAGAGACAAGAAATTCACCCACTATAACTCCTACCCAGGATAGGCCTACGTTAATTTTCAGAGCTGAGACAATGGTAGGAACGCTGGCAGGAAGAATAACCTTTTGGAGAATCTGGTATTTGGTAGCACCAAAAGTTTTGAGGATCTTAATTTTCTCTTCGTCCACCTGGACAAAGCCCGAGTATACGGTCAGGATGGTTACAATTACGGAAATCAGTATTGCCATAGCCACAATAGAGGGTGGGCCGTTGCCGATCCAGACGATGAGAATAGGACCTAAGGCTATCTTAGGCAAAGCATTCAGCACAACAAGATAGGGGTCGAGGACACGAGATAGGAAGCTGGACCACCAGAGGGCAACGGCAATAAGAGTCCCTAGCAGTGTCCCTGAGACGAAGCCGATGATATTCTCCACGACTGTTATCAGAATATGATGAAATAGCTGCCCTTCGCGGTAGAGGTTAATTAGAGTTTTTAAGATACGGCTAGGTTGACTGGTGATAAAGGGATCAATAAGGCCAAAGCGACCAGCCAATTCCCAGCTCAGGATAAAGAAGAACAGTATAGTCAGGCGGGCCACGAGAACTCGGTAGTTTTCCATTCTTACAGCCCGTATGAATTTCAGATGTTCCATAGATACGAGACGAGTTTCTTCTTTCACTTAACCTCCAACTCCTTCCATAGCAGGTTGAAATAATGTCTAAATTCCGGGCATTCCCTTCTTCTGATCGGTGATATGTCATCACAGCTTAGAGCAATATCATGAATGTTTTTTATATCGGCTGGCCGTTTTGTTAATACCACTATTCTGTCAGATATGCTGATTGCCTCGGCAATGTCATGCGTGACTAAAATAGTGGTTTTTTTCTCGTTATTTATAATTCTTTTTACTTCATCTGAAACAGATAGTCTAGTTTGGTAATCCAGAGCAGAGAAGGGTTCATCGAGAATAAGTATTTCCGGGTCGATGGCTAGCGTGCGAATTAAGGCTACCCTTTGGCGCATTCCACCGGAAAGCTGGGCAGGATAATGATAAAGAAAATCCCCAAGTCCATATTTCACCAAAAGATCCTTAGCATTACTCCTTGTTTTTTCGTTAAGCTTATTTTGAACTTCCAGCCCTAGGGTTACATTCATCAAAATATTACGCCAGGGAAAAAGCTGATCACGTTGCGGCATATAACCAATTTTGGGATTGGGGCCTTGTACGGTTTCCCCGTCCACCAGGATATTCCCTCCGGATGGGCTGAGCAAACCACAGATCAGCGAAAGCAGGGTAGACTTTCCGCATCCACTGGGTCCGATAATACTGACAAACTCACCTTCTCGAACTTGTAGTGAGAGGTTATTCAAAGCTGCCGTTTCCCCAGCTAAGGTGTGGTATTTCATAGTTAGGTTTCTTACGTCTACTATTACCCTGCTTTCCATCTAATCCACTCCCTTTTGAATTAAGATCTCGCTTTATCCCTGTTTAGTTCTTTAGTATTTTTATGGCCGCTTCAGCAAACTCGTTAGTAACTAGCTTGTCGTAAGGCGCTAGTTTGCTTAACTCTCCTGCTTCTTGTAGAATATCTTGCATCCTGTTAAAGGCTTCTTCAGTGAAGACAGGAGTCTTTGCCCAGGTGTCTTGATCACGGTATCTCTTGATTACAACTTCCAAAACATCTTCATCAGTATCCGGGAAAGACGGTTTTAGGGCTGTTACTATTTCTTTTGGTGTATGATCTTCAATCCAGAGCTGACCTTTATATATCGCGTTGGTAAATTTCTGAATAAGCTCAGGATTTTCTTCTATAAAGCTTTTTTGAGCAGAAAAGACAGTATAGGGCACTTCACCACTTTCTTTACCTACAGATGCTACTACGAAGCCCTTACCCTCTTTTTCTAAAGAAGTAGCTACTGGCTCGAAGAGAGTTACATAGTCATCGGTTCCGCCGGTGAAAGCTCCGGCCATCAGAGCAAATTGGATATTAGTTAGCACAGTTAGGTCCTTATTAGGTTCTAAACCTTTATTTTTAAGCACATATTCCAGGGTCATTTCGGGCATACCGCCTTTACGCCCTCCGATTATCGTTTTACCTTTTAGTTTATCCCAAGTAAAGTTGGGATCAGGCTCTCGGCCCACCAAAAAGGAACCATCGCGCTTGGTTAATTGGGCGAAGTTGACGACATGATCTTCTTTTCCTTCATTAAAAATATAGATTGTAGATTCGGGTCCCATAAATCCCACATCCGCCTGCCCCGCCAAAACAGCGGTCATGACCTTATCAGCCCCTGCTCCGTTTGTAAGTTCGATATCCAAACCTTCATCTTCAAAAAAACCAAGATTAATGGCTGCATACATGGGAGCATAAAAAATGGAATGCGTTACCTCGTTTAGACGCACCTTGGTCATCTTGGACTGACCGCAACCACATAAGCTTCCGACTACTAAGCTTAAGACAAGAACGATAGCCAGGATTAAGCTTATTTTTCTCATTAAAATTTCCTCCTTTTAAAACTAAATTAAAAAGGGCGGTTACTAGTTGCCACACCTCCTTCTATTATGACCGCCAGCAGACCATTTGTTTTTGTAGTTAGTTTATTGGAGAGAGTACTCTTTGGTGTATGTACCTACTATTGATTATTCAATTGTTATATTTGAACTTTTTTAATAACTAAACACTCTTATATATAAGAGAGGAGGTTAAGATTTGCTTGATCTGGCATCAAAGATTAGAAGAGCTAAAAAAGGTGATAAGAATGTGCTGCTTGAGCTTGTTATGGCCAAGCAACATGAATACTACAGATTAGCCTATGTATATCTGGGCAATCAAGAAGATACCCTGGATAGTCTGGAGGATATGATCGTTATTCTCTATGAGAATATTACAAAGCTAAAGAAACCAGAAGCTTTCTTTAGTTGGAGTAAGACTATTTTGGTTAACTGCTGTAAACAATTAATTAAGAAAAAAAATAAGCTCATTTTATTGGAGAGAATAGAAGAAGAGCCCTATCAGGAAATATATGAACAAAAGGAACAAAGAACTGATTTATTAAAATATATGAACTTACTTAGTGATGAGCACAGTGAGGCGATACGCTTAAAGTATTTTCTGGACTTGGATTATAAAACTATTGCTGAGATATTGGATGTACCCTTGGGAACTGTTAAGTCCAGAATATCCCTTGGCCTAAAGAAACTAAAGGAAAGCATGGGAGGTGAATACCTTGGTTGAGATAGAGCAGATTCTAGCTTCTGAAAGAGAAAGATTAAATAAACTTGAAGCGCCGCCGGAATTAGAGATAAGGCTAAGAAATGCCCTTGGTGAAAGAAAAAAAACCAAAAAAAATATACCTATGGTTGCTGCAATTCTAATCTGTTTTTTGTTATTTTCTTATAATTATGATGTCATAGCCTATTATGGGAAAATAATTCTAGGCTATGATGAAGTAATGAATGGAGCTTTAAAGGATTTGAATGAACAAGGACAGGGACAAGAAATAAATAAAAGGTATAATTTTAAAAACGGCGCAGTACTTATTTTGGATGGTATTATGTTAGACGAAAACAGACTAATTGTATTTCACACGTTAGAATCCACAGTAGGAAATGTTGACGACTATAACCTGTTTCTGAGCATGAAGGGAATGCTAAGATACTATAGTCAAGGTGGACATGGCAAATCTAATGAGGAATTTACTAAGGTGAAATGGGTCTATGATTTTGAGCCTCCTTACTTTTTTGAAAGGAATCTAACCTTAAACTTTGATTTAAGTGGACCCAACCAATTCCAGGAGAGTGGTTCTATTGAATTTAAATTGGATAGAACTAAAGCCATGGGTTATTCGATAAAACAAAATATAGATAGAGAATTAGAGCTTAAGGATACTATAATTAGATTTGAGACAATAACTGCCTCACCGACCCAAACAGTAATTAACGGTTCTATCGGAACTGCGTTAGAGTTTTTAAACAATGTACTACAAAACAGATATTATCGTTTTGGTCTTGAGTATGATCTCATAGCAAATGGACAAATAGTAGGCAGACAGGGTGGAGGAATGAGCACTTCAACTAAAGGAATTGAGTTTGAAGGTCGCTTTGATCCCTTACCACAAGACTTAGAAGAGTTAGCAATAAAATTTAATACCGTTACAGAAAGCGAATCGGTTGATATCGCTATAGATTTGGAGAGGAATGAACAAGATAAAAGCATTGAAATTGAGGGCAATGAAATCATCGTGAATAAAGTCTATACCCAAAATGATAAAACCTACGTGACGATAACAACTCAAGACCATGTACTGTTGGAAAAGGTATATCTAGTTGTTGATGGAGAACAGATATCGCTGGAGAAAACTATACCAGGGGAAGAAGAAAAGTCATTAGATGCAAAGATATACTATCAAAGAAAATTAGAATTCCTAGCTACAGGTGAAAAGCATAAATTGCTTATTAAAAAGATTAGATACAAAAAGCAATTTAATGAAATAATAAAAATACCTCTTAATTAATGGTTAATTAATTAATTCGTAAAATATGGAAGGATAAATAAAAAGCGTTCTAGAAAGTAAACTAGATGATTATAGGAGGTGGGATAGTAATGAAAGTGGAAAAACTGGAACGTTTATGTCTGGGTGTCCCTGATTTGGAAGAGGGTATTAAGAGCTTTAATAATATTTTTGGTCTGGAATTTGAATTTGTTGGTGAAGTAGTATTGCCTAATGGAGCAAAAATAAAAGCTGCCATAAGCCAACAAGGTTTTGAACTGGTGGAAGTACCGGGTAAGGCCATTCATTTTAGGAGCTTCCATTTTAAAGCAAAGGATTTAGAGGAAGCCAAAAGCTGGGTACAGGATAATGGAGTAAAAGTATTATCAGAATTCTCCGTTGGTCAAATGGATGAAGTGGTGTTAGATCTATTTGGTATGCGAGCCATACTAGTTAATTATCCTGGAGACGATCCGATAGCAGCGGCAAAGGGAGAAGTCTAGATTTTAAGAGCTTTATAACATAATATGGAGGTCATATTTATGGCATTGTTTCTTAAACCGTTACAAGTAGGCCCCGTGTTGCTAAATAACCGGTTAGTCATGCCACCTATGGCAACGGCAAAGGCTGAAGCTGACGGTATGGTTAGCCAGGCTATACTTGATTACTATGAAGAGAAATCCCAAGGTGGTTACATATCACTTATCATTGTAGAACACAGCTTTATTAGTCAGGAAGGTAAAGCCAGTAAGAACCAACTGTCGATAGCAGATGATAACGTAATTGAGAACCTCAAAAAGCTGGCAGAGATAATCCACCAAAATAAAGCAAAGGGTGTTATGCAGATAAATCATGCAGGTAGCGCTACTGAAGAGGAAATCATTGGTATGCGACCTGTAGGGCCATCTCCTATTGTAAACCTGCGGAAAGGTAAAGATGTACCCCATGAACTTACGAAAAAGGAAATAGCAGAAATTATTGTTGCTTTTCAAAATGCTGCCACTCGTGTAAAAGAAGCCGGATTCGATGGTGTTGAAATTCATTCAGCACATGGATATCTACTAAACCAGTTCTTTTCACCACTGAGTAACAAACGGAAAGATGAATATGGGGGAAACGTCTTAAACCGTATTAGAATTCATCTTGAAGTAATTGAAGCAGTGCGAAAAACAGTGGGCGTAGATTTCCCTATTCTTTTTAGATTAGGTGCAGCAGACTATATCGAAGGTGGAACTACTGTTGAAGATAGCTTAATAGCAGTGCGGGAATTTGAAAAGGCAGGAATCGATATTCTAGATATATCAGGAGGCTTCTGCGGATATACAATACCGGGGCATACAGGGGAACAGGGCTATTTCGCTTCTTTAAGCGAAGCCATGAAAAAGGAAGTGAAAATTCCCGTAATTCTCACTGGCGGTATAACAGAGGCAAGGATTGTAGAACAGTTATTGGCTGAACAAAAAGCTGACCTTATTGGTGTCGGTAGGGCAGTACTAAACGACTCAGAGTGGGCAAAGCAGGCAGTAGATAGTTTTAGATAGAAGATTATAAAAGTACGAGCATATATAAATAACCCCGGACTAAGTTTGTGTGAACTGTTCCGGGGTTATTTATATATGCAAAAAATGGTATATGGGATATATATATTGACAATATCCTAACACATAGATAAAATAATATGTATTGATACCCTATAGGGGTATGGGTATAATAATACAAAAATAGGAGGATACTACTTTGGCGACATTTAATATTAAAACAAACAGAACATTTACTCTAGTTAGAAAGCGAGCATGGATCATAACACTTTTGGTAGCAATTGGTGGTCTGTGGTACCATAAGCTTGGATTACTGGTTATACCAATAATGATAGCACTTAGTGCCTTATCCTTTTTCAGGGGAAGACAGTGGTGTGGAAACTATTGTCCCCATGGTAGCTTATATGATTTTCTTGCTTTACCCTTAAGCTCAAATAAAAAAATACCGGCCATCTTAAAATCAAAGGTTTTTCGTGCCCTTGTTTTTGCCGGGTTCGGATACAGTATGACGAACAAGTTCATGAAGGTATTTCCTACCTTTGGAAGCGATATGTTTCTCGATAAGTTAGGTTTTGTTTTTGTAACCACGTATCTTATGGTTTTGATAGTTGGTGGTTTGCTAAGCATTTTTATTTCACCGAGAGCCTGGTGTCAGTTTTGTCCTATGGGTACAATTCAGACATTGTCCTACAAGCTTGGTAAGTTACTGGGAGTAGCCAAGTTAACTGATAAAAAAGTTATTGTAGCGGCCCAAGAGAAATGCCATAACTGTGGTAAATGCGCTAGGGTTTGCCCAATGCAATTACTGCCGTATCAAGAGTTCTCAGATAAAAACCAGTTTGACAATGAGAAATGTATAAGATGCTCGACCTGTGTAGTAAACTGCCCAGCAGGTATATTATCGTTAGATACCCAAAAAGAGGCTGAGATAATTAATGCAAGCACTGAAATTGAAGGGTATGAAGGTAGACAGAGGATTAGCGCGGTTATTAGCAAGATTGTGCAATTAAAAGATGACATTACTGAATACTCCTTTAATTTTAAAGATCCTCAGAGGGTTGACTACAAACCGGGACAGTTTATACTAGTTAAAATTTCCGATTATCCTTCGATGAGCCGTGCCTATTCCATTTCATCATATGATAAAGATGGTAGAAGCTTGAGTGTTACGATGAAGAATATGTCGGATGGCTATGGAACCCAGATAATAGCGGATACCTTTAAAGTTGGAAAGAAGGTAGAATTAGAAGGTCCAATGGGTAAGGAGCTTGTTGTCGATAAGTCAGTGAAAAAGGTGCTTCTGATTGCTGGGGGTATAGGGATTACGCCGTTTAGACCTATTGTAACGGAATTACTACAAACGAAGAATAATATAGATGAAATCAAATTGATATATGGTGTAAACAAGCAAGATGAATTCATCTATGATGATCATTTTAAAAAGCTAGAATATGAGTATGCTAAATTTGAGTATATCAAGGTGGTAGCTTCTGATAAAACGTGGGAAGGGAAAAAAGGCTTTGTAACCAACATCATACAAGAAATGGAACTAGAGGGCTACAAAGTATATATTTGCGGGCCGAAGCCCATGATAGGACCGGCTATGAAAGTACTCAAGCAGCGTAATGTCAACGAAGATGATATCTTTGTCGAAAGTGCTTAAAGTTAAGTTTACTAAAAAGCTTTCACCGTCTATAACCTGTAGAGTGATCAACTAAACTAGTCAATTCTTTGTCATTGAAAAAGGCATGTAAGTTCGTTGCTGTAAGTTGGATCAATCTTTCATGAGTCTCTTTTAGATGATAATCTCCTGACACATGTGGTGTAATAATTACGTTTTTAATTCCCCATAGTCTATGATTAGCTGGCAGAGGTTCTGGATTAGTTACATCAAGTCCAACGGCTAAAAGTTTTCCCGTATCTAGAACATTGCACAAAGCATCTTGATCAATTAAACTTCCTCTGCCGGTATTGATTAGTATTGCATCATTCTTCATAAGATTGAGGCGACGTTCATTAACTAGATGATAGGTATCTTTGGTGTCGGGGAGAATAAACGTAATTATGTCAGCTCTGGGTAAAAGCTCATCTAGTTTCTCGGTGGGATAGAGTTCATCAACGTAGTTAGGTTTATTTAAATCTAAACGACGTACACCAATAGTATAAGCACCCAGAGCTTTTAGCTTCTTGGCTAGTGTTGAACCTATATCTCCTAATCCCACTATCAAAGCAATGGACCCTTCAATAGTCTTCACCGGGCCTTCATCTACCCATGCTTGGGATAATTGATTATCACGATATAGGTATAGTTTTTTATAGAGTGACAGAATAAGTCCTAATATATGCTCTGATACTGCTAATCCATAGATCCCTGTGGCGCAAGTCAGAGTGAAATTCTTCTGTAGTGCCCACCTTGAATAAGCACCAACACCCGACGAATTCAGCTGTAGCCATTCCAAGTTATTCGCGTGCTCTAGTAAGCTGATTGGGATATTCCCAATCACTATATGGGTACTTTCCACTTGCTCTTTAGTAACTGTCTTGATACTACTGTAAGTAAAAATGGCTTTTGATGTAGCACTTTCTAATATCACCTTATGATGATCCTCTACGGGCACTAGAACCAGGATACGCTTATCCATAGAAGCCTCCTTTTTAAATAATTTTACTTGTATAGGCTCAATAATTTTCTAATGAAAGGTACTTTTAAATCTATAGCGCTTTCAGGGCATAACTCCTGACAGCAATAGCATCTAATGCACCGATTATATTTATAGCTCGGTGTCTTTTTTTTGTCGCCATCATGCCAATCGACAGCCTTAGGGTTTACTGGGCACATAGTTATACAAACACCGCATTTTACACATTTTCTCTCAATAATAAAAGGTTTGGGAATAAAGGAGTTCCTTAATAAGTTTAGTGCTCCTTTAGACTTATAGGCCTTAATTGGCTCACGCTTCACTTCGAAATCGCGAACTCGGAAGTTTTCTAGTCGATCACCTACAATTTCTATATCCTCTTCATGGTAGGTACCCAAACCGGCATCTTTACCAAATGTTATAGTTGGAACAAATTCAGGTGCAAGATTAATCATACGGCAAATCGTTGCATCTAAAGCTATAGGATCGGAGGAAAAAAGTAATACATTCATTTTCTTAGGAGTTCCACCCCGTGGACCATTACCTTCCATAGCTATAATGCCGTCCATAACATAAAGTCTTGGTTTCAAATATAGATTTAGGTCAATCAGCATCTGAGCGAATTCATTGACGTTGGGAAGCTTTACATGAAATTCTCCTTTTAGAAAGCCGGGAATACAACCAAACTGATTTTTAACACAGCCGGTCATCCGAGCTAAACCGTGCGTCTTGAGCTTAGGTAGGCTGATTAAGCCATCACACTCAAGAACCCCCTTAGCGATTACAAACTTTTTGTTTTGAATGCCACCTTCAAAATGTACTTCCTCTCCGGTTTGAAAGTTAGCTAAAGGAATACTCAAATCTGACGCTGCGGCTCCTATGCCAGTTTTCTTTAAGACACTTTCAATACTGCCAAAGCCAGGTGAATCACCATAAGAAAGAGCGGCCCCTGTACTTTTAAAAATTTCACCAACAGCTTTGAATACATTTGGGTGAGTAGTTACACATTTTTCTGGTGGATCACCTGTTAATAAATTTGGCTTTAGTATGATCTTTTCTCCAGGTTTGACGAAACTTTCCGGACCCCCTATTAAATGCAGACCCTTATATACAGCTTCTTTCACTTCATGATAATCATAGCTCTCACATCTGATTAAGGCTACTTTTGCCATACACTATGCCACCTTTATAAATTTATTATACATATTTAATAATATTACCCTACTATTACAATAGCATTATCTAGGTGAAAGAACTAGGTTATATTATAAACAGTTATCATTGTTTTAACCGTCGAAAAGATCAGGATAAAATAATAAGGCAATATAGTTGACCAATCAACTATATTGCCTTATTATTTTATGAGAAATATAAATAAAATTCATGTTTTGGAAAGGAAAGAAGATATGATATTTGGAAAACCAACCTTAACAAAACTTGCCAATAATCTTTATAGGTGCACGCAAGCATACGCTAATGAAGTCCTCGCGAAATATAAGCTTAGTACTGGTACATATCCATTTTTATTTGTGCTATCAGAGAAAGAAGGTATTAACCAGAATCAAATAAGTAAAGAACTAAATATAGATAAAGCTATGTCGGCGAGAGCTATAAAAAGGCTTATTGAACTTGAGTATTTAGAAAAGAAAGAAGATATTGAGGATTCAAGGGCTTATAAACTATTCTTAACAGATCGGGGCAAAGCTATTATCCCGGCAGTCAAGAGAGAACTACTCCATTGGAACGAAATGATAACAAAAGAATTAAACGCAGATGATGAGGAAAGGATATTAGATTTATTAAGTATTATTTTAAAAAATGCAAAAGAATATAAAAACAACTATAAGTTGAATGAAGGGTAAGGTATGAAGTAAATGGAAGAGAAAATATATAAAAACAGAATGCTCATTTTACTTAATGTTGTTATGATGACCTTTATGGCTACATTGGATAGCAGTATCGTAAACGTAGCATTGCCAATGATGGCAGAAAAGTTGTCTGTTAGTACAGAAGCTATTGCTTGGGTAGTAACGGCTTATCTGATTGTTATAGCTACAACGATTTTGATATTTGGTAAGTTAGGAGATATTATAGGTAAAATAAGAGTATTTAAGTATGGGATCGCTATATTTACTATTGGCTCGTTAATGTGTGGTCTTGCAAATTCATTTACAGTTCTAGTAATGGCAAGAATTATTCAAGCTGTTGGTGCCGCCGGGGCTATGGCAACTAATCAGGGCATCATTACTCAGGTGTTTCCAAGAAATGAAAGAGGAAGAGCTCTAGGAATGGCAGGGACTTCTGTGGCGTTGGGATCTTTGGTTGGTCCACCTTTAGGGGGATTTATCGTAAGTGTTTTAAGTTGGAAATACATTTTTTTAATAAATATTCCTATAGGGATATTTGCCTTGATCATGGGAGCTAGAGTTCTTCCAGCGATAGAAAAATTTACTAAGGAAAAGTTCGATATCAAAGGGGCGTTATTGATTATTATTGTTATTCTAACTCTCTTTGGTTCATTAATCAGAGGTGAGGATCTAGGATATACTAAACCAATTATTATTACAGGTCTTGTTATAGCGGCGCTATCTATGATCATGTTTATTAAGATTGAAAAAAGGATGTCAGAACCTCTTTTACAGCTTGAGATTTTTAAGAATATGTTATTTTCTCTTAGCCTTTTATGCGCCTTTATCTCTTTCGTCGCTATTAGCTGTTCAAATATTATACAGCCCTTTTATTTGCAAAATGTAATGAACTTATCACCGGCTGTTACCGGACTTATTTTGATGGCCTTTCCGATGATTTTGGCCATAGTAGCCCCAATTAGTGGATATTTGTCCGATATAATTGGGTCGGAGATACTGACCTTTTTGGGATTGACACTCACCAGTGTTGGATTGTTTCTAATGTCTACCTTGAATCAACACTCTAGCATCCTAACCTTGGTTACTTTTGTAATCATCATGTCTATAGGGAATGGACTTTTTCAATCACCAAATACTTCCTTGATCATGTCAACTGTAACTACAAATAGACTAGGAATTGCTGGCAGTGTTAATGCTTTAGTCAGAAATTTGGGAATGGTTTTCGGCATATCCATGGCTACTACACTATTATATAATCGAATGAGTCATAAACTAGGATACGATGTTAATGATTATATTCCGGGGCAAGAGGATGCATTCATTTATGGCATGAAGGTTGTATTCATTACTGCAGGAGTATTATGCATTATAGGAGCTTTGCTGACAGCTTATAGATTATACGCAAAAAGGGCTAAGGTTAAACGTAGTGTTAGAGATACACAATAAAGATCTATGGAAAGTGAAGCAAAGTATACTTATAATCTGGATAATATATTTAAGCTGGCAAGCCAATGCAATGTCCATTATGTCTTAGCAGGTACTTTGTATTTAAGAGGTACTACACGAAAGCACTTCTTTGATTTTATTGAAAAGGTCTTTCCTGATGAAAAAGAAGGGATACACAGGATTTATAACACTGGTGGTGCGGATAAAGATTAAGATCCAATTGTATAAGATGGTTAATGGATTAAAGAGAGAAGTACAAGCTCTCGAACAGTTATATGAAGCCTATGCGAGAAAAACTACATAAGTAACCCAAAACGACATAAGCAGCACTTGAAATATATACCATTTTGTAAGAAACTATTAATAGGAGCATATTAATACTGTATCAGCCTAAATTTGTAAGTAGAATTCTAAAGGAAGAAATATTAAAGGGAGGAAAAGATGAAAAGACTAGCTTTAATATTAGCAATATTGCTAATCCTTACTCTTGTTGTTGGATGTAATAATACTAATTCACAAGTTGATAATGAGCTAGAGAATAAAGAGAGTACCGATAAGGAAAAGGCAGGTTCTGAAATGGACCCAGTAGATTTTGCAAAGTATAAAGGTGATTGGAAAATAGTTGTGGCAGTAAATGAAGGACTTTACTTGATGACAGCTTTGGAAGAGTACTTTGGCACTACGGGAATAAACATCGTTGAAAATAATAATGGGGTAATAAAAGGAAGTATCTATTCAGTACAGGGGGCACCAAGCTATCGTCAAGCAGAAGTTGCTTTTACAGGAAACATAGAAGATGGAAAACTAAGGGCATCTTATGAGGATGAAGGATGGGAATATACTGGGAATATAGAGCTAACCTTTGTCCAAGAGAAGATCCAGGCAAAAATTTCAAGAGATGAAGTTGATATTACTCCGATGTGGGGAATCCCGGAAGGGGAATTCACTTTTGTAAAACCCATTGAAACAGAAAAGGTAAATATGACGGATGAAGAAAAAGAAGCCATAGAGCAATTCTTATTCCCTGCGGCTAAAGACAGGCTTGGACCTTTTGTTGAAGGTGACTTAACGGATGAGATAATCATAAACTTTGTTGGTTATAATTTGGCTTTGGGCTTTTTGGATACAAGTGGATTTGGAGATAAAGTAGAAGAAGGTGTGGATATAGTATTTGACGTATCCGTAATGGATGAATTAGCCAAGAAGTACTTTGGAGTAGAAATAAAAGAACACAAGGCAGTTGATATTACTGCATATGAAAAAGGAAAATACACTGTACCAGCGGTAGGCGGAGTATCTGAATATCCTAAAGTTCGTATTTTACTGGAAGACATGCAAAACAAGGGTATATATTATGCGATTGTTGATTACATGTTTGAATATCCGGAGGATGGGGAAAAGATGGAGTATCAGCGCCTGATAAAAATGCAAAAGAATAATGCGTATGTAGTCAAGGAAATACAAGAAATTGAATATCCGATTGATTTTTCTTATTTAAACCCGTAAAATGTTATTAGAATAGAATAATAAAAGAGGGTAAGGTATTATATTGAAATGAGAATTAACTAATTCAGTTATTAAATCAAAAATGTTTTGATGTAGGCGTTATGCGCCTGAATAGTGCTGGATTAGTTGAATGAAACTTATATTAATTAAAGGGTATAGCTATACCCTTTAGAATTCATTTAATCTTTCCAGCTAAGGCAAAGGAGAGATTTTTTGTGTTTATTTTAGAGGCAATTAAGATAAAAAAGTATTACGGAGATAAGTTGATTATAGCCTTCGATGAGCTATGTATACAAAGTGGTGAAAAGATTGGGTTAGTTGGACAAAATGGGGCCGGCAAGACTACGTTACTTGATATTCTGGCAGGAGAAATTGCTAGTGATGAGGGCGTTATAAAGAGATATTGTGATATAGCATATATTAAACAGTTCTCAGATGAAGTGATAACTGTAGACGGAAAGTTATTAAAGGAATTTAACGTGCAAGATAAAGTAAATTGTAACAAAGTTAGCGGAGGTGAGCATACCAGGCTAAAAATTGCCCAAGAGTTAAGTAAAGATAAGGTATTACTTTTTGCGGATGAACCTACGGCCAATCTCGATCGTAAGGGGATTGAAGCATTAAAGAAAAAACTAATACAAGTAGAAACTTTACTTTTAATCAGCCATGATAGAGATTTGTTGGACGAATTATGTACACGGATTATAGAAATAAAGGATGGAAAGTTGTCTTTTTATGAAGGAAACTTTACGTCTTACCAAAATAAAAAAAAAGAAGAAATAAAACGAGAATGGTTTGAATATAATCAATTCATTGATGTGAAGGATAGGTTGGAGGAGGCTAGAAGAGAAAGGCAAAGCAAGTCAAAGGCCATGAAAAAAGCCCCGCAAAGGATGGGGAATTCCGAAGCAAGACTTCATAAGGGTAAGACTAAAGAAAAAAAGAAAAAAACAGACAAAGCAGCTAATATAATTAAAACACGTTTAGAAAAGCTTGAAGTCAAATCCAAGCCCATTGAGCTGCCAGGTGTTAAATTTGATTTCTCGTTAACGGATCCTCCTGGAAATAGGATTATCATATCTTGTGATGATTTAAGCTTCTGCTATGGTAGTAAGAGGATATTCAATAGCGCAAGTTTCAAAGTTTATAATGGAATGAAAGTAGCAATAATTGGTAATAATGGGGCAGGTAAAACCACACTTTTAAATCTAATTAGTAGTAGGAAAGATAACATTTATATTGTTCCCAAGGCAGTAATCGGCTATTTTTATCAAGGATTCGAAAATCTAGATTATAATAAGACTGTATTAGAGAATGTAATGGAAGATAGCATTCAAACAGAAACGGCTATTCGTACCATATTGGCGCGGTTACTCATTGCTGGAGAAGGTGTTCACAAAAACATCAAAGTTCTAAGTGGTGGAGAAAGGATTAAGGTATCCTTTGCTAAACTTTTTGTATCCAAGGCCAACGTCTTGCTCCTGGATGAGCCGACTAATTATCTTGATATGGCAGCTATAGAAGCTTTGGAGAATATCATTGCTGACTACGAAGGAACCGTATTGTTTGTAACTCATGATAGTGCTTTCGTTAATAAAACGGCTGACAGACTGTTTATACTGCAAAATGGACAGATAAATGAATTTATAGGAAACATGAAAGAGCTCGAAGAAAGTCAGCAAGCATCTCAAGAGTATAATCATAAAAAGACACAAGAAGATATGCTAAGAATGCGTCTTGCTGAAATCATTGCGAAGATGAGTTTACCGTATTGCGATAAGGAAACTCTTGAAGCTGAATATTATAAGGTTTTGGAGCAGTTGAAAAGCATTTCTAAACCGGCAAATTAACAGATGTCCAAACATGCTGTAATTTTAGGAATATATTTTTTAGTAATAATGGGAACCTTTCGGTCAGTCTATCGTCTTGTTATAATAGGAGGTAGCGTAAGATGATTTAAAGATGATTGTGAGGGAAATTAATGATGATATCAATATTGATACCCGTTGCCGTTTTAGCCGTAATCTTATTAATTATTGCTGGTATCAAAGCAACACCTGAAAAAGGAGGAGAAGACTTGATAAAAAATGTTTATGTATATTTGGTGCTTTTCGCAACCTTAATGATGACGATTGGTGGTAGTGTTGCAGTGTTTATGGCTGCCGCAGATATGATTAGCCCTACTGCGTATTATCAGTCCTTTGAAGATTATAAACGATATGGTGGCATGGAAAAACCTAACATCGAAGGCCAGCAGGAAGAGAAGCTGTCTGACGAAGAATTGCTTGAGAACTATAATGCTATGGTCACAGCTGAAAAAGATAGACAAATACAAAGGGCCCAAAACAGTATAATTAAAAGCCTTGGCTGGATAGTAATACCGTTACCTGTTTTTATTTATTTCCAAAGACGTTTAGCCAAACAGTAGTATTTCCTGTCCCCGCTTTGTCAAGGCAACTATTCTAGTTGGAGAATGCTTCATACTATCAGCATATTTTTCGGCCGTTGCAGGATTATCCGCGAAATGCATGGGTATTAAAACTTTTGGAGTTATTTCTTTAATGAAGTAATCTGCTCCTACACGGTCATTGTGTTCTAGTCTTGGATCTATAGGGAAAAAGGCAAGATCAATATTTAATCCTTTGATTTTTGCTATTTCTTCTTTGAACAATTTTTCAGCGTTGGCGATTTCTTCCGGAGACTCGCCCCACCAGTACCACCAATTCAAATCTCCGGCATGGAATACATCGATCCCGTCACAGTTAACTAGAAAAGAAACACCAAGATCAGTTGAACCAAAAGTCCTAATATTTACATTATCAATTGCTGTCTCTTCATACGGAGACAGCAATTTTATATTGTCATTTCTTTGCCGGATGCAGATATCGCTACTCAAGATGTAGTGGATATCTGGCCTTTCTTTTTGCCATTCAAATATTTGCGGAGTAAAATGGTCAGCATGCTCGTGTGAGGAGAAGACAAATACCTTTTTGTTGCCTGCATTATTAAGTTTAACGGTACCTCGATAATAGTCAAATACTAAGATGTTTTGGGCTGTTTCAACAATAAAACCGCTGTGATAGATATATTGGATTCTTACTTCTGAGTTTTTCATATGAATTTACCTCCTAGTAGCATTATAAGTACTATTATATCAAGACAATGAAGATAATGATGCATTATCTCAACGTAGACAACAAAGAATAATGTTAAAACCACTGAAAGGATGAAAATCATGCATACGATGTGGAAAGGTTCTATCAGCTTTGGGCTTGTTAATATCCCTATTAAGATGTTCGCGGCTACCGAAGAAAAAGATGTACGTTTTCGTTATCTTCATAAAGAGTGCATGAGCCCTATTAAATATCAGAAAGTATGTCCTGTCTGTGATAAAGAGATTAAGGATGAAGAGATTGTCAGAGGGTATGAATACGAACCAAGTCATTTTATTATAGTCGATGAAAATGAATTAAATAGTCTTAAATCTGAGGTAAATGGTAGAAACATTGAAATCCTGGATTTTGTAAATCTATCCGAAATCGATCCTATCTATTTTGAAAAAACCTATTATCTTTCTCCGCAGGAGAACGGTGGTAAAGCGTATAGTCTGTTAGAAAAAGCTATGCTTGATACTGGTAAAATTGCGATTGCCAGAATAACCATACGAAACAAACAATCTCTAGCCTGTCTCAGGGTAAGCAATGAAATATTAGTTATGGAAACTATTTTTTATCCGGATGAAGTAAGGCCTGTCAGTCAAGTTCCCGGATTACCGGAAAAAGTTGAAATCAATGAGAAGGAATTGGACATAGCCACCAAACTCATCGAATCACTAACAGCTTCGTTTGAGCCGGAAAAATACAAAGATAATTATCGTGAAGCATTGAATGAACTAATTAATAAAAAAATTGCCGGTAAGGAAATTGAGGTTTCAAAAGTTGTGCCTCAGAGAAATGTGATTGATCTCATGGAAGCACTACAAGCTAGCCTTAAAGAATCTCAGAAAAAAGGGGTAGCTACGAAGAAATCGGGCAAGAAAACAGCCAAGTCTGATAAGGAAAAGAAAACGGCTACTGTTTAAATTTATATTTTAATGACAAGAAAATTAAAGTAGCAAAAAACGAGTGTAGTAGCAGGTGAGACAAAATGAATTTATTACAACCGATGGAACCAATCCAAAATCTAATAGTAATGAATGAAAGGGAGTGGATACATCAGGTTAAATGGGATGGAATTCGTGGTTTAAGCTATATTGAACAGAACAGGCTTAGAGTTTTTACCAAGAAGGGAAGAGAACGAACCGATTTCTATCCTGAGGTACAACAATGTTTAAGGCTTTTAAACGCAAAACAGGCGATTTTAGATGGTGAATTGGTTGTTTTGGGTGATAGTGGGGTTCCTTCTTTTAACCGAGTGCTCACTCGCGAGAGAATTCGTACACAAACTAAGCTAGGTTACTATAGTCGCAACTACCCCGTTAACTATATTATCTTTGACCTACTCTACTGTAATGACCAAGATCTTCGTGGTCTTCCACTCTCCGAAAGAAGCTCGTTATTACGAGATATTCTTAAACCTGATGAGCATATCTTTCTAACAGATGATTACCTGGACGGACAGAAACTATATGAGATGATGAAAGAGCGAAGTATGGAAGGAATTGTCTCTAAGCGATTATCCAGCCTATACCAAGGGGGTAAAAAGCACAATGATTGGCTAAAAATAAAAATAAATAAAAAAATGCTCGCGATTATTGGAGGTATTATATTAAAAAACAAATATCCTAATTCCCTGCTTTTAGGTATCTACAATGATGAAAACCTTGTATATGTGGGAAGAGCGTCGCTGGGATTATCGCAAGGAAACATTTTGGATTTATATAACTATATCACCAAGTATAAGACCAGTACGACGCAAGAAACGAGTCCCTTTATAGATGTTTCAAATGAGCCAAAAACCGTATGGCTCAGACCGGCACTAACCTGTTGGGTGCAATTTCTTGAATGGACAGAAGGTGGGGTGTTAAGACATCCTAAGATAATTGGTTTTAGTGAGCAAAATCCCAGAGAAGCTGTGGGGAAGGAGTACATAGTCTGATGTCGGTTCTTTATATAGATGGTTACGAAGTAAGTATAACTAATCCGGAGAAGTTACTATGGCCCGAGTTAGGAATACGTAAGATTGACTATATTACTAGGATTATAGAGCTTGCCCCATATATTATCCCTCATGCATACAATCGTTTACTTACGACCATTCGTTATCCCCATGGTTATATAGGGAAATCATTCTATCAGAAAAATACCCCCAAACATGCTCCGGAATGGATAAAGACGCATCCTTGGCATGATAACAACTATATATTACTAAACGATTCAGCCACACTTGTATGGCTAGCTAATCAGGCTGCTTTGGAACTGCATACGGCTTTTAATTATTATACAAATGAATTAAGGCCGAAGGACATTATTTTTGATCTAGACCCGGCTGAAGGACTAAGATTTTCTGACACTGCAGAAGTAGCGCTCAATATAAATGAAGAACTGAAAAAATTAAATGTTAATTCCTATGTTAAAATGTCCGGTGCTACCGGTCTGCAGATATATATCCCGGTAAACGAGAAATATGATTATGATACTGCAAGAAAAATAAATCATATCTTTGCTATTTTTTTTGTTAACAAATATCCTAATAAGATAACTATTGAGCGAGTGGTTAAGAAACGAGGACAGCGCGTTTATTTTGATTATTTGCAGATGTGGAGTGGGAAAACCATAATCTCTCCCTACTCCCCTCGAGCTACTGCCCAAGCTACGGTAGCAGTACCGGTTGAATGGCAGGAATTAGAGAAAGGTGCAAAGCCTGAGGATTATACGTTATTAAACATATCCGCAAGGTTGAAGAAGAAAGGAGATCTTTTTTTGCCGTTACTAGAGGAGGGGCAAAAGCAAAACCTTGATTTTATTCTGGAGAGGCTTACATAGTTAATAAATGTCATATTTGTGCCACATTTATATCTCATAATTGTAGTTAGGTAATCAAAACATTGCTTTTTACTTAATTTGATATATGAAGGAGGTCGGTTAATATGATGTTCATTTTATGGGTCTTGATAGGTATTGTTATCTACTATTTTGTTATTAAAAAAGATAGAATTCAAACCAAACAACCAAAAGAAAATGAAGCAGTAGAGGTTTTAAAGTTGAGGTATGTAAATGGTGAGCTAGACGATCAGGAATATGAAAAGATCAAAAAAATGATTGAAGACTAAGGAGGTAGTTAAGATGATGTATGGAAAAGGCATGATTGGTAATTATGGTTGTTTTGGGCAAGGGTTTTTGGGTGGTGGATTGAGTAGCTTAATCACAATAGGGGTTATTATAGCAGCAATTGTTTTAATAGTTTATATAGTTAGAAGAAACAATACAACACAAGCTAATAATCCAGCATTAGATTCACTAAAAATCAGACTAGTACAAGGAGAAATAACCGAAGAAGAATTTCTGAAGAAAAAAGCGGTATTGAATAAAAAGTAAATGTATTAGGCTGTGTGAAAACACAGACCAAAGAACCGCTTGAAACGAAAGTTTCAGGCGGTTTCTATGTCATACGGGGTCGAAAATGGTAAATAGACATTGATATAACCGAGGTGATAAAATTAAGGTGAGGTGACGGGATGAGACATAGAGTGTTAGTGGTGGAAGATCAAAAGGAAATAAGTGATATAGTTGCAAAATATCTTGCCAAAGAAGGTTATAGTTATCATGTAGCGAAAGATGGATTTGAGGCCTTAGAGTTTTTTAATCACAATAGTGATATTCACCTCGTTCTTCTTGATATTATGCTTCCAGGGATTACCGGTTTTGATGTCCTTGGTGAAATAAGAAAAATCTCAGAAGTTCCTGTGATTATGTTAACTGCAAAACAGGAGGAAGTTGATCGCTTGAAAGGCTTTGATACCGGAGCAGACGATTATGTCGTCAAACCGTTTAGCGTAAAAGAACTCATGCGAAGAATAAGAGTTCTCTTAAAAAGAGTGTATAATGATTCGGACGAAATTGTCTATAATCATAGTTACTTAAGTTTGCACACAAAAAGCATGAAACTATACAAACTTAATGAGGAAATCGATCTAACTTCTGCAGAATATAAATTATTACTAGTAATGTTCATGAATAAAGGTAAGGTTTTAACGAGAGAACAATTAATCAACCTGGCTTATGGACTTGAATATGAGGGCTATGATAGAAATATTGATACCTATATTAAGAGAATTAGGCAAAAAATTGAAATGGATCCCAAAAAACCAAAAATCCTAATAAGTAAATATGGGATGGGGTATATGTTTGGAGAGAATGGCTTATGACAATAAGACGACAATGGTTAATAGTATTGATATTAGTTGCAATATTTTCAGTTAGTATTAATGCATTTGTATTAAGCTCTTTAACAGACAGGTACTTTGTAGACTATATGACCGAGAATTATGAAAAGCATTTTTCGGAAATAGTTGAATACTCAAAAATAGCATTATCAGAAAAAGACTTTTCATTAAGGCAAATGGCAATAGAATTAGAGACTCATCTAGACGATCCTATCACGAGAATTAAGCTTTATAATGCAAAAGGGCAATTAATAGTTGATGTAGCTAATGAGTCCGATATGCTAGGCATGATGAAGAATAGGGGTATGTTTAACAGAATGATGGAGTTGCAGTCCGAAGAAGTTGATCATGCAGAGATATTAGATAAAGATATCTTAGTTGGACAGTTAAACATCACCCGTTATAGTTCAGTAGAAAACTCAATAGCCATAAGGATGTTTAAAGCAGCATTACTTTTAAATAGTTTAATTTCCATAGGAATTGTACTTGTTTTTGCTGTAATTATAGGAATTATAGTTAGTAGGAACATGAGCAAAGATATGGTTCAAACAGCTGCTTTGGCCCAAAATATAGAAATAGGGGATTACGTTAGTATTAAGTTGTCTAAAATCAAGGAAATCAGAGTCGTACAACAAAGCCTAGAGACACTTAAAGCAAAATTAAGGCTGAAGAATAGGAGTAGAAAGAGATTAATTGATGAATTAATCCATCAATCCAGAACACCACTGACAATATTAAAAAACCATTTAGAAAGTTTAGAAGATGGTATGATTGATATGAATTCAGAAGAAATTAAAATCTGTGATGAACAAATTGACAACATTACTGAAATTATTGCTAATATGAGTAATATGATTGATGCAGACAAGAATGAAGGAAGAATTGAAGTAGAAGGATTTGAGTTTAATCAATTACTTAGACAGATAGTTGGCGGATTAAGAGTACAGTTTAATAAAAAGGCTATTAATATAGATGTCCTAAACCATGAAAAAGTCACTATATACTCTGATAAATACAAGCTGAGTCAGGCAATATATAATGTTTTAACAAATGCATACAAATATACCTCTTCAGAAGGCAAGGTAACGGTAAAGTATGAAAAGCAAAATAAAGAAATGCTCATAATCATTGAAGATAACGGTAAAGGTATAAAAAAAGAAGAACAAACAAAAATATTTGATGCTTATTATAGAAGTAATAATGATAATAGGACTTCAGGTGAAGGACTAGGTCTATTTTTAGCAAAAGAAAATCTTCAAAAGATAATGGGAACAATAAGAGTTGAATCAGAACTGGGTAAGGGGAGTAGATTTATAATAAAAATACCTCTAGCCATTTAGAAAGAAATCTATTATCCTAAAACATAGACTTTTTAAAATTCAAAAATATATTAATGTCGGAAAGAGGTATTTATGGGGTCTAAATTACACAACTACAAAATGCCTGCGGAGTGGACAAACCATCAATGTACCTTTATCTCTTGGCCGGTTCAAGAATCCATGTGTTTTCCACAAGACTATGAAAGGGTTCAGCAGGGATATTTAGAGATCGTCAAAGCTATCGCGGAATTTGAACCTGTTATTGTTGTAGTTAACCCTGATGAGCAAGACCAGATCAAGGAGCTATTTGAGGAGCCTAATATAGAAGTAATTCCTATCCAACATAATGATGCGTGGCTTCGGGATAATGGGCCAACATTTCTGATGAATGATGACGGTAAGAGAGCAGGAGTTAATTGGAAATTCAATGCGTGGGGAGAGAAGTATACCCCCTGTGATTTAGATGATCAGGTCGCACCTTTAATTCTTGACTATTTGAATATTGAACGCTTTAATGCATCCTTGGTTATGGAAGGTGGCTCTATTCATGTAGACGGCGAAGGAACTTTGCTTACTACTGAGGAGTGTTTATTAAATCCTAATAGGAATCCATATTTGATTAAAAATAAAATTGAGAGTTATTTAAAGCAATATTTAAATATTGAAAAGGTTATCTGGCTGAAGAAGGGTCTATACGGTGACGAGACCGATGGTCATATTGATAATATAGCTTGTTTTGCTGCACCTGGGAAAATACTTCTCCAGATTTGTGATGACCCGGAGGATGATAATTACGGGATTACCCAAGAAAACCTTAAGATCTTAACGAATAGTACGGATGCCATGGGTAGGAGTATAGAGATTATTCCCATTCAGCAGCCTCCAATGCTTGAACATAAAGGAAGCAGGCTAACTTTAAGTTACTTGAATTTCTATTTTGTTAATGGTGGGATTATCCTGCCGATTTTTGGCGGGAATGCTGAAGATACAGACAAAAAAGCCGAAGATGTATTAAAAGAAGTATTTCCCGGGAGAAGAATACGTAAAATAAACGGTATGGCCCTTATTAAAGAAGGTGGGAATGTGCACTGTACTACCCAGCAAATGCCGAGGGGAAAAGAATAGATAGCTTATAAAAAATGAGGTGTTTTAATGAGGAAAGTTAAAGTAGCGGCTACACAGATGAGTTGTTCAGGTAATATGGATGATAATATCGCTAAAGCGGAAGGTTTTGTGAGAGAAGCCGTTAAGGAAGGCGCACAAATAATTCTACTGCAAGAGCTTTTTGAAACGCCCTATTTTTGTCAGAAGGAAAACACCAAGTATTATAAGTATGCGGTCGGATTAACTGAGAACAAGTCAGTTAATCATTTTAAAGAAATTGCTAAGGAGCTTCAGGTAGTCTTACCTATCAGTTTTTATGAAAAGAAAAATAACGCCCTATATAACTCCGTAGCTGTAATAGACGCAAATGGACTGGTATTGGGGGTATATCGCAAAAGTCATATTCCCGATGGCCCTGGTTATGAAGAAAAGTTCTATTTTAATCCTGGGGATACGGGCTTTCAAGTCTGGAATACCCGCTATGGCAAAATAGGTATAGGAATATGCTGGGATCAGTGGTTCCCAGAAGCGGCCAGGTGTATGACCTTAAGGGGAGCCGAATTACTGTTTTATCCAACAGCAATTGGTTCAGAGCCCCACGACGAATCTATAGATTCCAAAGATCATTGGCAGACTTGTATGTTAGGACATGCTGCCGCTAACCTGGTTCCGGTTATTGCGTCAAATCGCGTTGGTAGCGAAGAAGATGAGGATTCAAAAATTACGTTTTATGGTTCTTCCTTTATTGCGGGACCGCAAGGCAACAAGCTTGTTGAAGCAAATCGTGAGGATGAAACAATGCTAATAGCCGAATTTGATTTAGATCAATTGGAAAAACAACGTATCGAATGGGGAATTTTTAGAGATAGACGACCTGATCTTTACGGAGTTATTACCTCAAATGATGGGGAGTTAATTATTCGTTAAGCAGCATAGGTATTGGCTATGATTTCGGGGAGCTAAAATAGGCATAATATTTAAACATAAGGGGGTAAAGAGCATAAGATGAAGCTTGTTTCGTGGAATGTGAACGGCCTACGAGCCAGTTTGAATAAAGGGTTTTTGGAATTTTTCAAGGATATTGATGCTGATATCTTCTGTATACAGGAAACAAAAATGCAAAAAGGACAGGCTGATATTAATCTTCCTGATTATGAGGAATACTGGAATAGTGCTGTAAAAAAAGGTTATTCTGGGACAGCTGTATTTTCTAAGATGAAAGCCAATGTAGTTACGCTTGATTTGGGGATAGCAGAGCATGACTCAGAAGGACGCATAATCACTTTAGAATATGATGACTTTTATCTTGTTAATATATATGTCCCCAATTCCCAAAGGGGTTTAGCACGTCTAGAATATCGGATTCGATGGCAGGACGATTTTTGTGCCCATTTGCAAAGCTTAGATAAAAAGAAGCCGGTGATAGTATGTGGAGATATGAATGTGGCCCACCGAGAGATAGACCTAAAAAACCCGAAGTCTAATGTTGGGAGCGCCGGATTCTCTCCTGAAGAACGTGAAAAAATGACCGAGCTATTAGGAGCAGGCTTTGTTGATACGTTCCGTTATTTACATCCCGACAAAACAGAAGCTTATACGTGGTGGTCTTATATGTTTAAGGCCAGGGCTAATAATGTTGGTTGGCGCATTGACTATTTTCTTGTGTCAGAACGCATAAAGGATCAAGTTAGGTGTGCTCCTATTTATGATGACATATTGGGCAGTGATCATTGTCCCGTTGGGCTTGAGATTTAAATACAAAATTAGAAGTTGAGATATATTGGATGGGGGTTGATTAGGAAATGACACATGAAGAACGAATACAAAGGATAAATGAGTTAGCAAGAATTGCTAAGCTTCAGGCTTTAACCGCAGAAGAGTCTAAAGAACAGCAGATACTACGCCAAGAGTATCTGGCAGTTTTCAGACAGAATTTTAAACAACAACTAGATTCAATTAAGATAGTAAAAGAATAGTCTAAATAATAAACAAAATATGGAAAGCGGACAAAATTTAATTGAAAATTATTGTATATAGGTATATCATATTATTCATACCCTACGGGGGTATAAATAATATGATATTGGGAGTGATAGATTATGCAGCTTACAGTTAATGAAAGTAGATGTCCACAAAATCACAGATGTCCAGCAGTGAAGGTATGCCCAGTTAATGCAATAAAGCAAGAAGGTTATGCTCTGCCAACAATTGATCAAGAGGCGTGTATTAAATGTGAGAAGTGTATTAAATTCTGTCCGATGAAAGCTATACAAGTAAAATAATCTACTTTCTCTATTCTTATGATAGAGTATGTTAAGTATTGGAAAGGTGATATTAAGTTGGATGATGTAGAAATACTTGTGAGGAATCTGAATAAAACTTACGGCAATATAAAGGCTGTAGATAGTCTTGATTTTCTGGTAAAAAGAACTGAATGTCTTGGTCTGCTTGGACCAAACGGGGCTGGAAAAAGTACAACCATGAAAACAATTTATGGAGTATCTGTACCTGATGAATGTCAGGATACAGACATTAGTATTTTTGGTTTTCATCCGAGAAAGGATGCACTTAAAATAAAGGCTTTAGCAGGGATTGTACCCCAACAAGACAATCTTGACAGTGAACTTAATGTCAAAGATAATCTAGCAATATATGCTAAATTCTATGGTATATCTGCCCAGTTAGCCCGGACAAGAATTGAAGAATTGCTATCTTTCATGGAATTGCAGGATAAAGCTAAGGCCCGTGTGCAGGAGTTATCAGGGGGGATGCAGCGCCGGCTCACTATTGCTAGAGCACTTATTAACAACCCCCGTTTATTGATATTGGATGAACCCACTACTGGTCTTGATCCTCAGGTTAGGCATCTTATCTGGAATAAGATACGGGAATTGCAAGAAAAAGGGGTTACTATTCTCTTATCAACTCACTATATGGAAGAGGCTTTTCAGATCTGCAATAGGATCATTATAATGGACAAGGGTAAAAAAATATTGGAGGGACCTCCAAGAGAATTATTAGCAGGTAGTATAGAGAAATATGTTATGGAAATTCATTCTGCCCAACGAGGGACTAGAGATTACCAATCATACTGTACTGAATACGGCCTTAGATATGAGTGTTTTCAGGACACTGTATTTATATATAGTAATGAGGCTGTAGCGCTTTCAGTTTTAGGAGATCAATTACCAGAACATGATTATCATATTCGTCCAGCCAACCTGGAGGATTTATTCTTAAAGGTTACGGGGAGGAGTCTAAATGAACTGCAATAAAGCTTATCAAGTTCCCCCGTGGTGGAAACGTGTTGGTAGTGTTTGGTACCGTCATGTGAGGGTATATAATGCCAATTTTTTTAGCAATACGATTACTCCCTTCCTAGAACCGTTGATTCTTTTGACTGCTTTGGGGATAGGTTTAGGAAGCTATTTAGAGGATTTTGAGGGAATGAATTACGTTTTGTTTTTGGCAAGTGGTCTTATCGTAACTACTGCAATGTTTACCGCAGCGTATGAATGCACCTTCGGCACTTTTATTCGGTTAGAATTTGATAAGGTTTATGATGGGATACTGGGAGCTCCCATTTCCACAGACGACCTTATAATTGGAGAGATACTTTTTGCTGGAACAAAAGGCTTTTTCTTTGCATTTGCCGTTCTTATCGTGGGTTGGTTAACAGGTATTATAACGTACCCTCTAAGTATTATGGCGGCTGGGGCCGGTTTTCTATGTGGGGTAATGTTTGCAGCAATATCAATGTTTATTACATCTGCCGTAAATAATATTAACCACTTTAATTTTTACTTTACTGGCTTACTGTCACCGATGTTTTTCTTTTCCGGAGTAGTGTTTCCCATAGATAATCTTCCTGCAGCTCTGAGGTATTTTGCGGAAATGCTTCCACTAACTCATGTGGTTAGAATATCCCGAGCGTTTTGTGTGCCCGGAGGTTTAAAAATAGAACTGTTTTTAGATTTGCTTTATATAGCTGTTTTTATTTTGTTTTTTGGCTATTTAGCAGTTAAGAAGCTAAAACGAAGACTAATTTATTAGTGGATAAGGAGGAGACTATGACTAAAGAACAACAACAAATGATGGAGTATTTTAAAAAGGATCGGTTTGCTGCATCTATAGGTATAAAACTCATAGAAGTTGGGTCGGGGTATGCGCTTGCCAAATTAGAAATATGTGATAATCATTTAAACGCGATTGATTCAGTGCAGGGTGGAGTTACTTTTACATTAGCTGATTTTGCCTTTGGTGTAGCTTCAAATTCATATGGACAAGTTGCGGTAGGGATTAATGTGAGTATTACATATTTTAGACCACCTAAAGGGAAAGTACTAATAGCTGAAGCAAAGGAAATATATGCAAACAGTAAGCTGGCCAGTTATAACGTTGATGTGTTTGATGACAACAAAGATGTAATTGTAGCGAATTTTATTGGGATGGTATATAGAAAAAAAGATCAACATAACTTCGAGTGAATTCTTAATATTCTATTGATAAATCATCCATTATAATATCTTCTGTAGGGGGTAATTTATCCATAATCTCTATAAAACTCTTGACTAGGTGATAGTCAAACTGTTTACCGACGCCTCTTAATAGCTCTTTCTTTATATTGTCTCGTTCTAAACGGGAACGATACATTCTATCGGACATCATGGCATCGAAAGCATCAGCAATCGAAATGATTTTTGCTAAGTAGGGTATATCGTCTTCCTTAAGGCCATCAGGATAGCCGGTTCCGTCAATTCTTTCATGATGGCTTCTTACAATGGGGATGACATCTTTAAAGAAGGATATTACAGAGAGGATATGTGCTCCAGTGAGAGAATGCTTTTTTATTTCTTCGTATTCTTCAGGATAAAGCTTCTCGCTCTTAAGAAGAAGATCATTTGCTGTTCCGATCTTACCTATATCATGGAAAAGCCCACTTAGCTTAAGTGTTTGTAAATCCTTAGGGCCAAGTCCGATAAATTTACCCAGCTCGACGGAATAGTAAGCTACGCGGTCAGAGTGCCCACGCGTATAGACATCTTTCGCATCAACAGCTAAGCGTAAGGCTTGCACCGTATCTAAGTAGTTTCGTTTTAATTGAATATAGGTATTGTTTAGTTGTTCGTTCTTAACATTGACTAGAGAATGTAAAAAGGCATTACTAACAGAAGAAGCAGCTTGGTTGGAAAATATCTCTAGTAGAGCTAGACCGTCATCACGGTCTAGACTCTCCACATATAATATCCCTAAAGAATGTTGGTATTCGTTGATAAGCGGGATAATAATACCTTCCTCGTGAAACACATTCGTCTTTTCTGCACGAGCTGTTCCAATATTCGTAATAAACTCGGAAGTGAGCATTAGCCAGAAAGAATCCAAATCAGCCTTATATTTTCCGATACCGCGAAATATACTTTTGTTATCCTTGTTCTCTTCGGTGGGGTTATCCACCAGAATAAAGGCATTTGTACTGTTTACAATAGGCATTATTTGAACTAGGATTTCTTCAAGAATTGAATCTATTGGTTGCAGTTGATATATCCTGGGGACTGATTGCAGTATTTTATTAAGGCCATCACGGAACTTAGTAATTGTCCGCACTTGATTTATTGATTTTAGACCAGATTCGATTAATAGGAGAAGTTGATCAAAATTATCACTTTTTTCACAATATCCTTGTATATCCAGTTGCTTTATGGTTTCTAGTGGGGGAGCGAGATCTTTATGACCTGTTAATAGCAGGATGTAGATCTCCTTATTAAACCTGCGGATTTGCTTAACTACCTCATCTCCATGGATTGGATACATTAAGAAGTCTAATACCAGTAAATCAAAGTGTTCATTGCGGACGGCATCGATTGCATCATGTGGGTTTGTACACCCTTTAAACATGTAGCCATTACGTTTAAGAACTGTTCCAATTGAATCAATAATTCCGATTTCATCGTCGACGAGTAGTATGTTGTAATCGTGAACAGTACTAACCAGTTTTTTCCTCATGGTACTTTCCTCCTGTCGTCGTGCTTGCCTGTATTGTGGGTATTGAAATATGGAAAGTGGTTCCCTGATTTGTAACGGTATCAAACCACATGGTTCCGCCGAATTTACCCTTGATGGTAAGATAGGATAAATAAAGACCCAGTCCTGTACCTTTTTTGCCTTTAGTTGTAGTCATTTCTTTAAAAATTCTTCCTCGCACCTGTTCTGGTAAGCCTGGGCCATAATCGCGTATGGAAATTCTAATATTATTACGTATCGTGTTGCACTCATCAACGATTAACTCAATTTTACTTTGCGTATCTTCATAAGCCTCAATGGCATTAACAATAATATTCCCAATTATCTGAATCATATTATTCATCGTACCAGGGAGCTCTGTTTCTTCAGGCATGCGGTTATCTATAAGTAAGATACAGTGACCCATCTGTAATTCGTGCTTCATTAAGAGGTCTATCCTTTTTAAAAGCTCAGTAACAGTAAATTTACTCATTGATGATTCATTTAAGCGCACGGCCTGATCCTTTACAGCTGAAATAATATCAGACATATAAGAGCAAAAAGGTTTAGTCTTCTTAATCCATTCTATCATTTCCGCGGCAATTTCTCTATGGTCATCCTCTGTTACTGTATTATCTCCAAGAGAGATCTCGTATTCATGTACGAGATCACGTAGTGCTTCTAAGCCCCCTGAAATAGACATGATCGGAGTTCTCATGTTGTGGGCAATACCACCGATAAGTTGTCCGAGGGAGGCGAGATGCTGTTGTTCTATTAGCATTGTTTGATTGCGGTGAATAATATCATTGGCTTTACGAATTTGAGTAGTATCCTTAAAAAAAAGTAAGAAACCCCACAACACATTATTATTAGGTGTATAGAGGGGAGTTATTTCGATATGGAAGTAGTGTACATCGTTATTTAGAAATAACTCTTGATCAAAAGAATGTATTTCTGGGGACTCTTGCAAGATTTCAATTTTCTTTTCGAGTTTGTTGCCTAAAACCTGTAAATGAGGATGGCTATTAAAAAGCTCAAATAGATTATATAATTTGGTAGTCTTGAATTGAAATTTCTCCAGAAATGGGTTGTTACTATATGTAATATGGTTGTCACTGATGACAACAATACTATCGCTCATTTTGTCAAGCACAGTTTGGATAGCAATAGGGGTTAGGTTAAGGAAACGGTATTTGACAATGGAAATAAAGAACAGAAAAACAGTAATAGAAAAAGCAATAGAAGTATAATATACGGGCAAATTAATTAATCTCAAAGTAGTTATAATATTTACTGTAATAGGGATAAGTGTAGCAGTCATAATAATTAGGGACTGTCTTGAGAATAGTCCGGTAGTTTGAGTAGAAAATGTCATCAAATGGTAGATGGCAAGGCCTAAATATAAATATGATATTGCTGAGTGAAAATAGAAAACCGGGCCTAAAATAACCTCAGTGTTCATTAATGAGAATTGACGATAGAATAAGCCGCCGTTAAACTCGTTAGTTAAGATAGTAAGGTAAGATATAGTTGGAGGTAGAAATAGAAAAATACATCGCCAGGTCCGCTCAAGGCGATCTTTTTTGAAAAGAATACCGGTTAGGTATAGAAAAACTGGTAGGTAACAGTTGCCTATGTACCACAATTTAACAAAACCCATTACTATCTTTCCTGTTTGTTGATATGTTATCCAGGCAAGAATGTTACCGTTTGTCCAAAAGAGCATAGTTACTAGTACTGCTAAAAAAGCATAATAAAGATGGCTGCGTCTTCTTATCTTTAAAGAGAAGGCGAAAAGAATAAATAGCATTAATGATGAAAGACATAACAGAATAAATGAAAAGTCCATTTTAATACTCCCTTAAAGATCTACTCACGGCCAAGTAAGGAACTAAGGAGGTGAGCGAGTTTTACTACATTAGGAGCGGCAAAAATCGAATAGTGATCTCCTGGTACTTGTAGGCGATTAATGGGATGAGAACAGAAACGTTGCCAATCTGCTAGGTTGGCATTTTTGTCAGTAATAACATCATTTGCACTAACCTCGATAAAACTAAGCTTAGTATTTAATGCTGTAGAGGGTTTGTAATAAACACGGGCAACATGCAAAGTACGTATAATATTGATATATTTGATAAGGGTAGGCATGTCTGTATTACAAAGGTTGGGGATACTTACAGCAACTTCGTTGGGAATTTTGGTACGTATGAGTTGCTCAATATTACTTATAGATTGGAGCTCTTTAATTGCATCTTGCCATAGTGCTTGTATATCTAAAGCGTTAGTACTTATATATTTTTCTTGTTCCGGCAGTATATCTAATAAGAATTTAAGCTCGGTTTCTTGAGTAAATGGGGTTACTCCATGCCATACGCGTGGGGAGATAGAATTTATTAGAGAAAGGCAGTCAATTTGTTCCCCTAATTCTTCAAGTTGTCGGGCTATTTCAAAAGCTATCGTACCACCGATACACCATCCAATAAGATTATAGGGGCCTTGAGGTTGTACGGTGCGTATCTGTTGTAGATAAAGATTAGCTAGTTCTTGTATTGTTACATTATTAGGTGCAACACTATTAGTAAGATAGCGTAGTCCATAAAAAGACATATTACTATTAAGAAGTTGAGTTAGTTCATAGTAGTTGTTTATTTCTCCATTACCCGCGTGTATAAAAAATACTTTTCTTGGTTCTATGCTATGGTGCAATGTGACGAGATTTGGACATATAGTCAAGACGGTTCCATCAGTTTTGAGTTCTTTTATTTTTTCTGCTTGCATGCGTAATGTCGGCAATTCATAAATATCACTAATTGATAATTCTGCGCCAAAACCACAATGAATGGCTGTAATAAGGTTTACTACATCAAGAGAATCACCGCCTAGTTCAAAAAAATCCTCACCGGCATTAATTTCTAACAGACCTAGGATTTGTTCCCAAATATTTGAAAGTTTAATCTCTGTTGAGTCTGTTAGTGGCTCGAATTTATTATGTAGAGATTTTGCACTGTCAGGGGCTGGAAGAGCTCGTCTATCTGTTTTACCACTTGAATTCAGGGGAATAGTATTTATTAACATGTAAAAAGAGGGAACCATAAAATTAGGCAATCTTTTATATAATTCTTTTCGTAAAACATGAAAATCAGGTGTTTGATCCTTAGAAGGCACAATGTATGCGCAAAGAGCCTTTCTGCCTCGGTCTTCGATATCTAGTACAACGACGTCTGATATATTAGGGTGTTTACGGATAGCATTTTCGATCTCTCCTAGCTCAATTCTATGTCCGTGGATTTTCACTTGTGAGTCGATACGTCCTAGAAAGGCAATTTCTCCTTTTGGATACCAACGACCGAGGTCGCCAGTACGATATAAATATTCGCCTGGAGTAAATGTGTTAGGAATGAACTTTTCTGAGGTTAATTCCGGATTATTCAGATATCCACGGGCTAAGCCATCTCCACCGATGTATATTTCTCCAGGTATACCTATAGGGACCAGATTCATGTGTTTATCTAAAATATAAATTTTGGTGTTAGCGATAGGGCGGCCAATATTGATATCATTTGAGTGAGTTAAATTCTTAAAAGTTACACCAATGGTAGTCTCTGTTGGACCGTAGCCATTAAATATTTCAGCAGATAAGGTCTCTTGCATCTGCTTTAGCAATGATACAGGAAAAATATCACCACCAAGCATAACTTCTTTAAGATTTGCCAGACTCTCGCGGCTACCGGGGTCATCTAACAGTAGCTTCATACGGACTGGTGTCCCCAAGAATTTTACTATTTTATGGTTTGTTATTAGTTCCTTTTGTAAAGAAGGAATTTTTTGTTCGTTTTCATCAGCTAGGATTATCTTCATACCATATACTAATGAGGGAAAAACCTCAAAAATAAATATATCAAAGGCAATAGTGCAGATGGATAAAACGGCTTCACCAGCTTGAAAATACATAATCTTATTAAGAGCATGTATATATGCACTAAGCCCTGAATGTTTCACCATGACACCCTTAGGAAGTCCGGTGGAACCGGAGGTGTATATTATATAAATAAGATCTTCCGGCTTATTGACTAAGGGCAGTCGTGATGAGGGGGCCTCATTTATACGCTTATCGTTAGGTGGAATAACCAACCCAGGGTTTATTGCAAAGTTATTCGCAAGCTCGGGAGTTGTAATAACAAATTTTGCTGTACTATCAGATAGCATATATTTAATGCGGTCACTAGGATAGGAAGGGTCTATAGGTAAGAAGGCACCACCGGATTTTAAGACACCTAACAAGGAAATAATTAGTTCATGACCGCGAGGTAGCATTACAGCTACTATATTATCAGGCTTGACACCAGAGCTGCGTAAGTGATATGCGAGGCGATTTGCCTGGAGCTCGAGATCAGCAAAGGTGAGTGGGATATCGTGGAAAACCAAGGCATGAGCCTGTGGAGTTAAATTAACCTGTCTTTCGAAGAGTTCTACAAATGTCTTGTTCTTATCATAGTCAGAACTAATTGAATTAAAGGCTTGTATTCTCTGGAGTTCATCCTGGCCAATCAGGCTAAGAGACTTAATGGGTTTAGTAGGATTATGGAGTGCATCTTCAAGCAAGCTTTTAAAATGGCTATGAATAAATTGAATTTCTCGATCAGCAAAACAGCTTGTATTATAGTCGTAATTTAAGATTAGAACACCATTATCATCATGATCGTTAATATGGATGACCAAGGGTTCATTTTGGTATCCTGAAAAATGCCAGCGCGTAGAGGCATCCCAAAGCATGCTTTCTCGTGTTACCTTGGCATTTTGATAGGAAAGAGTAATTTCAAAGAGGTTCTCTAGATCGGTATTACTCTTTCTTAGAGTGCGTTGCAGTACATCGTAGGGAAACTGTTGGTGTCGCAGGATGGAAAGCCACGCCTTATTAATGCTTGATACATATTCCAAGTATGGAGCATTTTCGTCTATACGAAATCTGAGTGGGACGGTGCTAATAAACATACCCATCATTTGTTTCTCTTTTGAATTGAGACGGTTTAATACGGGAGTACCGAGAACAACATCATTAGAACCAGTTAAGCGATTAATATATATAGTGAGCATGGTTAAAAGGAAAGAAAAAACTGTGACCTCATTTATTTTACAAAATAAACGAATTTGCTCAGCTTCTTCATTTGAAAGAATAAAGGTTTTGCGTTTTGCTGCAAGACTTCTTTTGGCAGGTTTTTTGGTTTGCAATGTTACCAATTCGGGGACGGGAGTAAACTGTTCTATCCAATATATTTGATCTTTCTGATATCTGTCAGAAAGTAGGTAGTTTTGTTCTCTCGCAATATAATCGATATAAGAATAATTTGAGGTTTGTTCAGGTTCGCGGTCCTCGCAAAATGACCTGTACGCATTCATAACCTGGGAAACTATTAACATCTCTGACCAGGCATCTGTAATTAAGTGATGTAGTTTGCAGAAGAAACCTCCGTCAAAATCATTTAATTTAAATAGTACAAAATAGAATAGTGGTGAGTCAATAAAAGGCATAGAAATACGGGAGAGTTTAGTATCCCATTCATAAAGGGCTTCGACAGGTTGTCCGCTAAAATCATATAATTCCATACTGGATTCTTCATATGGAGAAAAAAACTGCTTGGGGGTAGTACCTTGCTCGATTATGCGAGTGCGCATAGAATCGTTAATTTTGATGAAATGATTAAGGGCTTTTTCTAAGGCAATATAGTCAATACGTTCTTTTATTCTGACGGTGGCAGCAATATTAGCGACACTGGTACCAGGAAAAGTCTTTTCAACATACCAGATACGCATTTGAGGGTGAGTTAGGGGATACATTTTAGGCAAGAAGGTTTCCTCCTTAACTTGATAAATTACTACTATTTAGTTTATTATAGATTATTTTCCACTATTTTTTTATCATTTTTAAAAAGTTTATTAAAAATGGCTAAAATATTGAGATTGAAAGGTAGAATAATAAGATGTAGAATGAAAAATATATTATTAATATAAGTTATGTGTACCTAAAAAAGGAGTTGTTGCAATGCGACAGGGCAAAACCATCTGGCTGATAGATGCTGCATATTTATTTAATGCACAGCGCTCAGTTAGTCCCGCTTTTAATTTCGATTATTTAAAATTACGCAACAAGTTAGAAAAGTTGGGTTGTATTAATCGGACTTACTATTTAAATTCAACACAAAATCCTCCTTCCGATGCCCAAAATGCCTTTAATACATGGTTAAAAACTGCCCGCCCTGATGGACCTCAATTTATCGTAAAGCTATATGAGCTAAAAGAAGATGAATATCGCTGCCCGCATTGCTCGTCCATGTTATCTGAACAGATTCAAAAGGGTGTGGATGTAGGCATAGCTACGCTTATAGTTAAGCTCGCCCATCAACAAAACTATGATAACCTTATTTTATCATCGGGAGATGGTGACTTAGAAGATGCCATAGTCCACGTAAAGGAATACTTGAATAAAAGAATAGAATTATGTGTGTTTAGATATGGTGTTTCTCCAAACCTTCAGTCGTATAGTGATAAGGTACACTGGATCAATGATTTTGCTATGGAGGTTGTAAAGTGAATAATAGAAAGCTTAAACAATAAGAATAGTATGTCAACCCAGGTTATTTACCTGGGTTTTCTTTTTTTTAAAAGGAAAATTCTTTCATAAATAAAAAGCTACCCTAATTTGTTTAATTGGCTGTGAATAGTGGCAAGATATATTGATGGTAAATATAAAGGATTATTTAAAGGAATATATTTGAAAGGCAGGATTGTATTAATGACGTTAGGTTTTCCAACACCCCATGATATATATCTTTTCCATCAAGGCAATCTCTTTAAGAGTTATGAAATGTTAGGAGCTCAATTTAGGGAAGAGGATGGAAAAAAAGGAGTTCGGTTTTCCGTCTGGGCCCCTAATGCGAAAGAAATAAGTGTCGTCGGAAGCTTCAATAACTGGAACGGTAAATTACATTCATTACAAAGGATAAAGGAATCAGGTATCTGGTCTCTTTTCATTCCTAACCTCCAGCAAGGAGAGTTGTACAAATATGAAATAAAGACGGATTATGGAACGGTTTTGCTGAAAGCTGATCCCTATGCTTTTTATGCAGAATGCCGACCAAAATCAGCTTCAGTAACATATGACCTACATGAATACATTTGGGGTGACCAAGAGTGGGTCAATAACGATAAGACGGTATACGATAAGCCTGTTAATATCTATGAAGTTCACCTCGGCTCATGGAAACTAAAGGATGATGGAACCTTTTATACTTACAGAGAATTGGCTCATGATTTAGTAGAGTATGTAGTGGAAATGGGGTATACCCACATCCAATTATTGCCCATTATGGAGCATCCCTATGACGGGTCTTGGGGATATCAGATAACCGGTTATTATGCAGTAACAAGTCGTTATGGGACGCCCCATGATTTCATGTATTTTGTGGATTGCTGTCACCAGCGTGGTATAGGGGTGATACTGGATTGGGTACCGGCCCATTTCTGTAAGGATGGTCATGGCCTCATTGATTTTGATGGTACCCGTCTTTATGAGGCTGAAGAATTACAAGGCTGGGGAACCATGCGTTTTGATTATGGTAGACCTGAAGTTATGAGTTTTCTTATTTCCAATGCTTTTTTTTGGTTTGATATATTTCATGTGGATGGATTAAGGGTAGATGCTGTTGCCAGTATGTTGTACCTTAATTATGGCAAAGAGGGTGGATGGATATCTAACAAGTATGGAGGGAATGGTAATCTAGAGGCCATAACCTTATTAAAGAAATTGAATGAAGCAGTATTCTTAAATTTTCCGAAGGCGATGATGATAGCAGAGGAGTCTACCGAGTGGGCTTTAGTAACAGGACCAACCTATGCAGGAGGGTTGGGTTTCAATTATAAGTGGAATATGGGCTGGATGAACGATGTGCTGAAATACATGGAAAAAGAAACAATCTATCGTTCCTGGCATCATAATTTATTAACTTTCTCATTCCTCTACGCTTTCTCGGAAAATTTCATACTGCCGATGTCTCATGATGAAGTTGTTCATGGGAAAAGATCGCTAATAGAAAAAATGCCTGGGGATTATTGGCAAAAATTTGCTAATTTACGAGTCTTTCTTGGGTATATGATGACTCATCCCGGTAAGAAGTTGTTATTTATGGGTGGCGAGTTGGCACAATTCATTGAATGGCGGTATTATGAAGCCTTGGAATGGGACCTCTTGAGTTTTGAGATGCATCGTAGGTTTCAGGATTACGTTAAGAACTTGAACAGAATGTATAGTGCCGAGAAGGCATTATGGCAGCAAGATCATAGTTGGGAAGGTTTTGAATGGATAGATTGCCACAATAATTCACAGAGCATTATTGTATTTCTAAGAAAGAGTAGAAATAAAGCTGAACAGCTATTAGTACTTTGTAATTTCACACCGCAGTATTATGAAGGCTTCAGGATAGGTGTACCATTGGACGGTACTTATCAAGAAATATTTAACAGTGACCTAGGAGTTTATGGAGGGTCAGACAAGAAAAACAGCGTGTTGCTGGCTGCGGAAAATATACCATGGCATAATCAACCATATTCACTGGAAATTAAAGTACCTCCACTAGCATTTGTGCTTTTTAAATTGTCGTAATTAAAATAAAAACAGATATTTCTGGGTAAAAATAAAATAAATACCCACATCCTAAAGCGGGGGTTGAAGGCATGTTTATGGAAAAGGAAGGCTTTAAGAAGGCATTTCAAGAGCGATTTCTTGAATTACATGGAGAAGATTTTACGGAAGGTAACCGATATCAATACTATCGGACTCTAGCTAGTTTGGTTAGGGATGAAATTAGCAGAAAATGGAATACTTCTAAAAATATCTATAGCCAACAAAATGAAAAGAGAGTGTACTACTTCTCGATAGAATTTTTACCAGGCAGGTTTTTATTAAACTATCTGCATTATTTGGGAATAGAAGAAATAGTATCCGAAGGCTTAGATGATCTCGCTATTAAATTGGAGGAAGTAAAAGAACAGGAGGAAGATCCTGGACTTGGAAATGGGGGTTTAGGTAGATTAGCTTCAGCTTTTCTTGATTCTTTGGCTTCTTTGGGAATGCCAGGGTTTGGCTGTGGAATACGCTATCGCTACGGTCTTTTTGAACAACTGATAGTAGACGGTGAACAGACGGAGTTACCCGATAATTGGTTGCATGAGCCCTGTGTTTGGGAGTACAGAAAACCAGAAAAAGCAGAAAAAGTGCGATTTGGTGGATCAGTTACGGTAGCATTTCAGGATGATAAGTCACTGTTTACCCATGAAAACTATGAAGTAGTTAAGGCAATACCTTATGATATACCAATAATTGGTTACCGAAATAATACGGTAAATAACTTAAGGTTGTGGAGTGCAGAAACGGATAGAACTGATTTTGAGTTTCATACTTTTTCTCATGGGGAATATGGCTGGGCTTTTCACGAGAAAATACGTGCAGAAGCTATTTCTCAGGTCCTTTATCCTGATGATAGTAGTTATGAGGGCAAAGAACTAAGATTAAAACAACAGTATTTCTTTGTGTCTGCCGGACTGCAAAGTATTATACATCAATATAAAAAAGAAGGCAGCTCTATGAAAGATTTTCATAAGAATAATGCTATCCATATTAATGATACCCACCCTGCTTTAGCCGTAGCAGAGTTAATGCGAATACTTATTGATGAAGAAGGTATGAACTGGGCCGAGGCTTGGTCAATAACAACTGGGTCTATCTCTTATACTAATCATACCCTGCTGCCCGAAGCCCTTGAAAGATGGGGGGTAGAGCTTTTCCGTCGATTGTTGCCCAGAATATATATGCTTGTAGAAGAAATCAACACCAGATTTTGTGGTGATTTAATAAATAATTATCCGGAATTAAGGGAAAAAGTAAGAGATATGGCCATTATAAGTGACGGAAATATAAAAATGGCAAATTTGGCCATTATAGGTAGTCATAGCGTCAATGGAGTAGCTCGTCTCCACACGGAGATATTAAAGAAACGAGTAATGAATAACTTTCATAATTTTTATCCCACAAAATTTAACAATAAAACTAATGGGATTTCTCAGAGAAGATGGCTCCCAATTTCCAACCCTTCCTTAAGTAGGCTATTAACAGAGGTACTAGGGGATGATTGGATTAACAAACCTATGAAAATGGAAAAGCTCGCGACTATGGCCGAAGACGGAATATTACAGGAGAAGATTGCAAAGATAAAACAGGAAAATAAACTAAGCCTCGCGCATTATATTTTTGATAAACAGGGTATCAAACTGAATCCAGATTCTATTTTTGATATCCATATTAAAAGAATTCATATGTACAAGCGACAACTACTGAATGTCTTTCATATCATTGATCTATATAATCGTTTGTATGAAAACCCGGAATTAGAGATTGTACCGCGTACTTTTATTTTTGGTGGGAAAGCAGCACCCGCATATTTTCTCGCCAAACGCGTTATCAAATTAATCAATTCTTTGGCCCAGACCATAAATCATGACCGGGTTATTCGAGAAAAGATTAAAGTCGTATTCTTAGAAAACTACAACGTTTCACTTGCTGAGCTGGCTTTTCCGGCGGCAGACGTAAGTGAACAGATATCAACAGCTAGTAAAGAAGCCTCGGGTACTGGGAATATGAAATTTATGATGAATGGGGCAGTAACTATTGGTACGCTTGACGGGGCTAATGTGGAAATAAGGGAAAAGGTTGGTGCAGATAATTTTATTGCCTTTGGTCTGAGTGCTGATGAGGTATTGGACTATTATACTAATGGAGATTACAAAGCTTGGGATATCTATAATACTGATGAGAGAGTGCATAAAATCTGCAATCAGCTAGTCAATGGAGTATTTGACCAAATGAATTATCCGTCAATCTATGATCATCTTCTCCATCATAATGATGATTTTTTTGTCTTGCGTGACTTTGCGACCTATGTGAATGCTCAAAACAATCTGCAACAGAAATTCAGGGATAGGAAGGAATGGATAAGAATGTGTATAAATAACATAGCCTACTCGGGTTCCTTCTCAAGTGATCGGACAATTCGGGAGTATGCAGAGGAAATATGGGGAATAAAACCTATAAAGGAAGAAGACAAACAGGTTTTATTACCAAGACAGCTTAAATTACAAGATTAAAGGGGAATGAAGTAATGCCATATAAATTAAAGCATAAGAAGAGATGTATAGCTATGCTTTTAGCAGGAGGACAGGGTAGTAGATTAAGGATGTTAACAAAAAACCTGGCTAAACCTGCGGTTCCCTTTGGAGGACAGTATAGAATTATTGATTTTAGTTTGAGTAATTGTGCTAATTCAGGTATAGATACGGTTGGAGTTTTGACTCAATATAAACCCCAGTTACTAAACTCCTATATTGGACTTGGAAGTACCTGGGACCTTTACTGTCATAATGGTGGAACTACAATTTTATCTCCCTATGTTGGAGAAAACGGTGGAAGCTGGTATAAAGGAACTGCACATGCTGTATATCAGAATATGGAGTTTATAAACAAACATAATCCAGAACATGTACTGATACTGTCTGGGGATCATATTTATAAGATGGATTACTCGTTGTTAGTGGAGTACCATCAAGAAAAAAATGCAGATATAACAATTGCCGTTATTAAAGTGCCTTGGGATGAAGCCAACCGTTTTGGGATTATGAGCGTTAATGATAAGGGCGAAATAATAGAATTTGAGGAAAAACCCCGTGACCCTCGAAGTAATTTAGCTTCAATGGGTGTGTATGTTTTTAATACTGATATATTAAAGCGCTATTTGGAAAGAGATGCGCTTGATAGCAGCTCCGACAATGATTTCGGTAAAAATGTTATACCAAGAATGCTAAAAGAAGGGCGAAGAATGTATGCCTATTCTTTTTCGGGTTATTGGAAGGATGTCGGGACAATTGAGAGTTACTGGATGGCTAGCATGGATATTTTGCATGATAGCACACCGCTAGATATTTTTGATCAGAAATGGGCTATTTATTCTTTAATACCACCTCACCCACCGCATTATTTGGCTGGTTGTGCTAGGATTAACAATGCTATGGTGTCTGAAGGATGCTTAATTTTTGGTGAGGTAGAGAATTCAATAATATTCCCAGGAGTATTAATAGCAAAAGGGGCTAAAATCAAAGATTCCGTTATTATGTCAAATGTTAAAGTTGATAATAATGCTAGGATTGAGAAGAGCATCATTGGAGAAAATACAGTGGTCGGAGAATGCACGATTATAGGTGGAGACTTTATTGGTGATGAATTTGGTGTAGAGCAGTATCCAAAGATCACGGTAGTTGAAGAGAATCTGAACTTAGCTCCAAATACAAGAATTGGAGTGGTCCTTAGAATGAATAGAAACGAAAGCAAGCTTAGTGAGGTTGCAGGAGTATAAAGCGAGACTAATTTCGAGGATTGACACATCGCCCTCTTACTAAGTTGAAGAGGGCGTCTTGTGGAAACCGAAGATAAATTAACAGGAGTAGATATCATGAAAGATGTTATGGGGATAATTCATCACTTGAAAAATGAAGATGCCTTAGGCGAGATAAGCAAACACCGTTGTATAGCTTCGGTCCCCTTTGGCGGTAAATATCGTCTGGTGGACTTCGTCTTATCGAATATGGTTAATGCGGGTATACGTAACATAGGGGTAACAACCTCTTTAAATATGCATTCTTTAATGGACCATTTGGGAAGTGGGAAGGAATGGGGTTTGGATAAAAGACATGAAGGACTTTTCATTTTACCCACTGCCCATGATAATCGTGATATAAATACATGCAAAGTTGATTTAGAGGATTTATCTAATAACTTAAACTATTTACTAAAAAGCAAGCAACAATATGTTGTCATAGCAGGTAGCAATATGATTTGTAATATTGATTACGGTATGGTTATGCAGTTTCATAGGGAAAAACAAAGTGATATAACGGTTATATATAAAGAGGATTATGTTTTATATGGTGATGATATTGAAGAGAACTGCTTTTTTGAGATAGGAAAAGACATGAGGATTACAGCTATCTATAATAAACCGCGAATGAAAAAAAGGTATAAGGTATCAATGGACATGTATCTTATGAAAAAGGATTTGCTGCTCGATATATTACAAGAATGTAAAAAAACAGGAAAGCGGGATCTGGTTAAGGATATAATAGGTAAAGGGCTACATC
>PHAD01000141.1 GCA_002841595.1 Firmicutes bacterium HGW-Firmicutes-12 | reverse complement strand
AGTTGATGTCTCTTGATTCTAATGAGTTTATTCGTAGGTTCCTTCTACATGTTCTTCCTTCGGGTTTTCAAAAGATTAGATATTATGGTTTTTTGAGCAATCGCAACAGGAAATCTAAGTTGCGTAAATGCTTTCTGCTTACTCGAACTCCTGTAAAGCCTAGGGTGAAGCTGACTTTTAAGGAGCTAATTTTAAAGGTGTCAGGAGTGGATATTTCTATTTGTCCCCACTGCGGAGGTAACTGGTGTCAGTTTAATCTCTTTTGCCGGCACCGGGTTAATTTGAACGTAACTACATACTTTTTGGAACAAGACCTGTTTGAGGGAGGGGGGCTATGCCTTTCTACTGGTGACTCAACCTCTTTTCTACTGGTTTATGTGGCTAATACTCTGGTTTTATGCAAAATCGCAAGATGGGATATACATACAATCCCCATAGCTCATTAGTTGTTTTCCGCGGCTTCGTTCAACCCGGATTTGCGCAATTGCCTTCGTGTTAGGTGACTATTACTGCTTTTATCAAGCCTTCATTCTTTATTAGGATGTTGGCTTTTTTCGGCAACTGCGCAACCAATCCAAAGTGTTATCTGAAGTATGAGTTACTAAATAAACATCTTTCTATTTGACACGTGTTATATATACGTGTTATTATGTAGCTGTAAAAAATATTCTTGATAATTTATTGTTCTGATTCATCATATATTTGGAGGAGCAGTAATGAAAGGTTATTCTTCGAAAATTGAGATTACAGGAGATCACCATCAATTCAAGCACCGTATAAAAAAGGAAAGATAACTGTTCCACATCCAAATAAAGATCTTCCAATAAGAATAGTAAAGAGTGTTTTTAAACAAGCTGGTATTAATCCTCAATAAATTGGCTTCTATGTATAATCTTAAAAGGGGTTGATTTTATGAAAAAAGACAAATATATTTATCCCGCAATTTTTTCTTTCGATGATGATGGTATTTCTGTAGAGTTTCCAGACCTTCCAGGATGCCTCACTTGTGGTGATACTGAAAATGAGGCAATAAGAATGGCGAAGGATGCTTTAGGATTACATCTTTATGGCATGGAAAGAGACAATGATAATATTCCTATACCTTCAAGCATAAGTGAACTTCATACCGAATCAAACCAGGCTGTTATTTTAGTTGAAGTTTGGATGCCTATTATACGTGATGAGATTGAAAACAGAGCAATAAAGAAAACTCTTACTATACCAAAATGGCTCAATGATATTGCCGAAATAAATAAAGTTAATTTTTCTCACGTCCTTCAATCTGCTTTAAAAGAGCACCTTGGCTTAAATAAGCAACCAAATTAATCTTTCGGAGGCCTAAATAAAAGGCCTTCTTTCTTTTTAGGCTCATATTTCATATAACTCTTAGGATTGCATCGTCTTAATTCTGTTATTAGTCCCTTGGATGCTGATAATGACGCCTGAATTGCAGGATATTTTTAATGCTGTTACTCCTTCACTACTTTCTCCGGATCAGTATTCGGCGTTTTTTTCTATCAGGAACTGCCGTACTAGTATTCTTGGTTCTCATGTTGATGGTTGTACTAGCTGTGGCCAGTTGGATGTTTCGTATAATTCCTGCCGTAACAGGCATTGTCCTAAGTGTCAGGGAAGTAAGCAATCTGAGTGGGTTCAGGCTCAAATTTCTAAGCTTTTACCTGTCCCTTATTTTCATGTGGTTTTTACTTTGCCTAACCGGCTTAATCCGGTTATTTATCAAAATCAGAAGCTTCTTTATTCTCTTCTTTTGAAATGTGCAGGAGACACTATTACGGAGCTTGCTCGGGATTCTAAGTTTCTCGGTGCTCAATCTGGGGCTACCGCTATCCTCCATACCTGGGGGCAAAATCTCTCCTTTCATCCCCATGTTCATTGTGTTGTTCCGGGTGGTGGTCTGTCTAAAGACGGGCTTAAGTTTATCCGGTCCGGTAAGAGATTCTTTATCCCGGTTAAGGTGTTATCACGTAAGTTTCAGGGTAAGTTCCTTTTCTATTTGAAGAGGGCTTGGCGAAGTGGTGAGCTTAAGTTTTTTGGTGATGCTGTCAGTTTAAGCTATGGTAATAATTTTTTGGATTTGGTGGATAACCTTTATGGGTTTGATTGGGTTGTTTTTTGTAAAAAACCTTTTAATTCTCCTGAGGTTGTTGTTAAGTATTTGGGCAAGTATACTCACCGGGTTGCTATTGCTAATTCAAGAATTGTCAGCTTTGATGATTCTTCTGTCACTTTCAGGTGGAAAGATTATAGGGACAAAGGTAAGACTAAGTTATTGACGCTTAATATTAAGGAATTTGTAAGAAGGTTCCTTCTTCATGTGCTTCCCTCAGGTTTTACGAGGATCAGGCACTATGGCATTCTCTCCATCTGTAATATCAAGTCTAAGCTTACTCTTTGTTTTAGGCTTTCTGGTAATATTGCTGTTGTTTTTGAAGTAAAAAGATATGTGAAACCTTGCCCTGTTTGCGGTAGTTCTATGGTTTTTAGAGCTGTTTTAAAACGAACTACTCGAGACCCTTAGTTATTTGTTAACTGAATAGTTTTTTAAAGACCCGGTTATGGGGAGGGGGAAAGTGTACCTTTTTTAGGGGGTTAAGTGCATTTTTGCCCCTATAAACGGTCTTATATGAGATTGTTTTATGCTATTTACGCTTTATCTTGGAGAAGAAGGTTGTTTGATTGCCCATAATATGAGCTGCAGACGGTTCAATACAACCTGAGATTCATGATGTTCTGTCTGTGGTTTTACTTATTACGTTCCGTTTCCCTTTCTTCGAGGCGGAACTTTTTGTTTTGGCTCATTTGAACATCATAAATCTCTAAGTGTTATCCGAAGTCGTCCGTCAAAGTAAACATAAATACCTCATCAGTAAATCAATAACTTTTGCGAATATATACCTGCTGTAAAACTCCATCAACAAAATAGAAATATGCTTCATAACCATTATTTTCATATAAATAATTAGAATTTTTATCAGAACTAATTATATCTTCATCTTCGGACCATATCCCATTAGTTTCATCATTGGGTTCACCCAAAGCTTTCTTAACATCATTTTCATTTGATTCGCCAACAATAAGGCTATTTATCTGCTGTCCATTAAATAAAACTTTCCCTGTTACTTCCTTTTCTTTGCTAAAAGTATTATAGAAAATCCAATAATCTTGATAGTCTAAATAAATTCCGCCACCAAAACTATCTTCTTTTATCGGTTTACCTAATTTTTTAATAATATTATTGTAATCTTCTCCTAATTCAATAGTTTTATCATTTAATATAATGAATTGAAACATAACAATTTCTTTGTGTTGACTTCCGTGACGTTAAACACGTCGTCTTCTGCATTTGCCTCTGTTTCCAGAGTATACGGTTTACGGGGCTCAATTGTGCTTCAGGTATTACGCTCTCCCTTATGGCCTATATAGTGCTCAGTGTACGCTTCACCTTACTGTTACCAGCTTCGGCGCAACACTTGATATGGATGGCTGGTTAGACCTTACCCAATAGAGACTTTCACTCTATAAGAAGCACCAAGCTTGCTTGGCGCACTAACGTACCCGTTTTCCCTACGTCCCTGAGCTTACAGACGAAGTCAGGGGCTTATGTTTTGCATGCAAATCTTAGCCTCTGGCGAACCGCCTAGGTTAGCCAAAGGAATGTGGGACGCAAACCCCGAAACCTGTCCCTACGCGCCCTCGCGGAGATGTGCTTTTATATGAAGTTGGTCGCCCCTTTACCCAAAAACGCTTAATTAAGCTTAATAAAGTATATAAATTAAATCTGCTTGAAAGTAAATTACTATATAATTAAAAATGCCAGCATCAAAAATGAAAATTCAATAAGGGGGCCCCATTATGTTGTGGAATTTTTCAAAAAGATTTCAATTCGCTGCCGATAGACTTATTCCAGAACCTTTTGTCTTTTGTATTATATTAACCCTAATCATATTTATATTAGGCTTGATTTTAACAGATTCTGGGCCGTTGTCATTAATAATATACTGGTATGACGGCTTATGGAGTATGATTTCATTTGCCTTTCAGATGTCCTTTTTGGTAATCTGCTGTGGTGCTGCCGCTAGAGCACCTCAAATTGAAAGAGCTTTAAACAGATTAGCACAATTTCCAAAATCATCACAGTTTGCTATGTTTTTGCTGTTATTCTTTGGATTTGTTTCAAGTTTAATTAGCTGGGCTTTTTCCTTAGTTTTAACCCCAATATTCGCCATGTATCTTTCCAAACATGTTAAAGGTCTCCACTTTCCCATTATGATTGCAGCAGGTTGCTCCACAATGATCCTTGGACATTGTTGGTGTCCAAGTGCTACTGTTTATGCTCTTCTTGCTTCAAAAGGACATTTTATGGAAAGCACTATCGGTGTACTATCACAAGATGTTACAACATATAATCCTGTTAATACAATGCTATTTTTCATACTAGTAACTATCACAATTCTACTCGGCGTTTTTACAAGACCACCTGTAGATGAAGTCATTATTTACCAAGGTGATTTTACAGAACCTGCAGCATCTGTTGAAGAACTATATATTACTCCAGCAGAAAAAATGAATAACAGTGAAATGCTGATGATGATACTTGGAGTTGCTGGGTTAATTTATATCATTCATTCTTTTCTTACTATAGGTATCATCAAATCCCTGGATTTTAATTTTATTATTTTATTTTTCTTAACTATAAACTTTTTTCTATATAATACACCGCACAAATTCGTTGCTGCGTTTAAGAGATCCATAACACTTGCTACAGAAATAATGTTGCAGTTTCCTTTCTATGGGGGAATAATGCATATGATGTCTGGTTCAGGTCTGACAAATCTTTTTGCCATAGGACTTGTCGAGGTTGCTACAGTCAAAACAATGCCACTCTTCTCATTCTGGGCTTCATCATTTGTTAACCTATTTGTCCCTTCTCAAGGTGGACAGTGGATAGTTCTAGGACCAGTTTTGGTTAAAGCTGCCCATTCATTAAATGTAGACCTCCCACTGGTAATCAATGCTTTTGTTTACGGAGATGAAGCCACCTTGATTCAACCGTTATACATCATCCCTGCTCTTTCACTAGTTGGTATGAAACTCAAAGAAGTTTGGGGGTTTTTGGCTTTCATCTGGTTTGTATGGTTTATCGTGACATCTATTGGCCTCTTAGTTTTACCTAGTCTTATCTAATGGCGACCAATTTCCATATAACGGATGTGTTTGGTTAGGTTCGTGGATGTGGCGCGCCCCTATAAACATACTTAAATAATTTGACATTATATGCAGTGTCATTGTGTTATATGTTTATAAAGGAAATGAGATAAGTTGACCCAGAAGGATAAACTAATAAAGTAAATTAAAGAAGCAAAAACTGCTGACTTTGATGATATTCATCTCCTACTTACTCAGCTTGGATTTGATTTCCGCTCTAGTGGTTCGCACTATACATATGTCAAAGATTCCTATGTTATTGGAATTGCTAAACATGGACAGCAAGTTAAAACAATATATCTTAAAAATGTGCAGTATTTATTGGATAACATGGACTTATAATTACTCATAAGGAGTGAGCAAATTTCCTGATCTTCGCTATTGTGTTGGATCAGGTAATTCCATTGATGAAGCTATTGAGGATGCTATGATTGCAAAAGAAGAATGGATTAAGGCTGCATGTGAGCATAATGTTACAATTCCTGAACCAGCCAGTAACGATGATTATAATGGTCGTGTAACGCTTAGGATACCCAAATCTCTTCATAGAAGAGTAGTTGAAACAGCCAGAAACGAAGGAATTAGTCAGTTCCCGGCGTGCGGAACTACCGCACCGGGCTCCTCAGAGATACTCCCATCCGTAATCTACCATGAACTTAAGTTC
>PHAD01000140.1 GCA_002841595.1 Firmicutes bacterium HGW-Firmicutes-12 | reverse complement strand
GCGGGTAAATCACTTGCCCTATGGTACCAAAATGTCAGCACATGGCGCGACTCGGAAGCGATATCTATCCAGGCAGGGGGTGTTTATACAGCTGACGCTACCATGGAGCTACCACTACTAGCAGATAGTGTTGTAGAGTCGTCTAGCTATAACTGCATAATCAGGGGAAGGGTCAGGGGACCAGTTGGAAATCCGCTGGCCGATATGGTTATTTATACATATCCGACTCCTTGGAACGGTGAAACACCACTAGGTGCGTTGAGTGACCAAGAAGGAAATTATCTTATTTCAGGTCTTGCTCCGGGCAACTATAAGCTTGGCTTTGGAGTGGGGGAAGAGGAAACTGGTTTCCTACCGGAATGGTTTAATAATATCAGGGCTTGGCGAGAGGCAGAAGTAATTACTATTTTACCTGGTAATGATTATGAGGCAGATGCAGTAATGGATCGTTCAACAATAGTATACGAAGAACCTTCATATGGGATTATAAGAGGGAGAGCCACAAGAATAAATGAAGAAAATGGTCTTGAAGATGCCCTTGTGGGAATATCGGTGTACGCATTCAGAGTTGAAGGCGGAGGATTGAAGGTTCCCATAAAAGCCCTAACAAGTACTGATGGTACTTATGAGATTAGAGACCTAATTCCCGGGAGCTATAAGATAGAATTTGCACCGGAAGTTGTGAGGGAAGGAAAAACTTTGGTAGCATGGTATGATAATGTAAGGACTTGGCGAGAAGCAGACACGGTTGTCATAGCCCCTGGAGATAGTTTTCTTGTTAATTATGTAATGGAATAGAGTGAAAGAAAGACGCTACCCCAGTCAAAAGGGTTAGCGTCTTTCTTTTTACTCTATTATACGGGCAAGTTGCCAATAACAAGATTGCAGAGACCCATCATATTGATCTCTCTCTGGAATTTGTTCCAGGCTTCATTACCGGCTAGGGTACGTTTTGGCTGAACATAATTGGTTAGGTAAACAATAACGAGATTATATTCGAAACAAGTCTAGTCAACAGCAAATATAATGAATAATTCGAATATTACAACCAAGAAAATAAATTTTGTGATAAAATAGAAGTAAATATTTAACAAGTCATAAGGAGTTTTATATGAATGCATCGTTAGATAGAAAACCATGGCTACAGGACTGTCCTTTGTATGTGCAGGATGTGGTAATGTCATATACAAATTCAAATATTACTATTGGTATTCTCCGAATACCTGTCGACTTGCAGGAAGGACAACATGCTCATGAAAGTTATGAGTTTTTGTTTCCTTTGTCTGAGATGATTTATAACAAGGTAGAGAAAAATATAATTTGCGCGGAAAAGAATAAGGTATTTCCATTTAATCCTTGGCAGTATCATGGGCCTGGTAAGTTCATGCCAGGAGTAAATTTTTCCTCTATTATGATTGAGAAAGCCTGGATGAATGAGTTATGTCATGCTATATTTAGAAAAACAGATGTAGTTTTTGAAAATGCAAATTATTATCTTGATAGGAATATATATCCATTAATTAGATATTTTATTAAGGAAATAAAAGCTAGACAGCCAGGATACGAACTAGCTTTACAAAGCATCAGCACTCAATTAGTGTTATATATATTAAGAGGAATAAAGCACAATATGCTTGATATTACCGAAAGAAATGATAAATCTGGTAGAACAGAGATTAACAGGGTAACTGATTTTTTACAAGAGGAATATAGAAAAGGAATTTCCTTGGACGAATTATCAAGAATTGCAAATCTTAGTCCATACCATTTAATTAGGGTCTTTAAAAAACAAACTGGAAAAACTCCTGTAGAATATCTAATTGATATTAAAATTGAAAATGCTAAAAGAATGATTTTAGAAGGAAAAAATATAACTGAGGTTTGTTATTTATCAGGTTTTAACAATCAAAGCTATTTTTCTTCGGTCTTTAAAAGGAAAGTTTCGATGACGCCTTCACAATATCGAGAACAGTTGTTTAATTGAATGTCAATCTATATAATGTTAAAAAAAACTAAGTAACCTTGGTTCTATTTAATGTCGAACCAAGGTTACTTAGTTTTTTAGTATTATATCTTACATATTAAGAATACTGCATATAATTACAACAATAATTGCAGGGAGCATATTACCGACCTTGAACTTCTTTCCAAAAGCAAGATTGATGCCTATAGCAAAAATTAAAACCGATCCAACGAAGGATAAATCTGCTATCAATTTATCTGTAAGAACAGGCTGTATGAACTTAGCAAAAGCTGTAATAAGTCCTTGGTATATACCAAGTGGTATTGCCGAAAACATTACACCTATACCTAACGTTGAAGCGGAAATCAAGACTATGACAAAGTCCAATATTGATTTAGTATAAAGTAGAGATGCATCTGCTCTTAGACCATCTTGTAAGGAGCCAATAATCGCCATTGCTCCAACACAAATAATCAAGGAAGATGTAACAAATCCTTCCACAAATGTTGAATCACACTTCAGTGTTACTTTCTTCTTCAGCCATTCCCCAAATTGTTCCATTCGCTTTTCAACTTCGATTAGCTCACCAATAAGTGCACCTACTACCAATGATACAATTATTACCATTGTTCCGGTGGTTTCAATAGTATTTTCACTTATTTTAAACATTCCTTCTAGCGCGCCTGCCATTCCAATAAACATTGTAGATAAGCCTAGAGCTTGCATCAATATGTCCTGGAAACGCTTGTTTAGTCCACCTCTAAAAATTAATCCGATGAAGCTGCCGATTATTACTGCTAAAACATTCACAATTGTTCCTAAACCAATCATATTTATCCTCTTTTTATAAAGTATTATATCCCTTTTGCCTTTGCTTTGCCAAGCAAATAAAAGTTTGAAAATAAGTGTCTAAATCAGTTTTTATTTGTTATAATTTTTAATTGAAGAACCTTATAGTTTAAAAAAGTAAATGTCTTATATTCAAAAAACAGGAGGATTAATATGCCGAAACGAGACGATATCAATAAAATTCTTATAATCGGTTCTGGGCCAATTATTATTGGACAAGCGTGCGAATTTGATTATTCTGGAACACAGGCCTGTAAGGCTCTGCGGAAATTAGGCTATCAGATAGTTTTGGTTAACTCAAACCCGGCTACGATTATGACTGACCCTGAAATTGCTGATGTGACCTATATAGAACCACTGAATTTAAAAAGATTAACCGAAATAATTTCTAAAGAGCGGCCTGACGCGGTATTACCCAATCTGGGGGGTCAGTCAGCTCTTAACTTATGTTCGGAATTAGCCAAAGCGGGAGTATTAGAAAAATTTGGGGTAAAAGTAATAGGAGTACAAATCGATGCCATAGAACGTGGCGAGGACAGGATTGCCTTTAAAGATACGATGAATCGTTTAGGTATAGATATGCCCCGCAGTAAACCGGCTTATAGTGTGGAGGAGGCTGCAAGGATTGCCCAAGAACTGGGGTATCCTGTAGTTATACGGCCAGCCTATACTATGGGCGGCACGGGCGGTGGACTTGTTTATAATATTGAAGAACTGCAGATTATTGCCAATAGGGGAATTGCAGCAAGTTTAGTTGGACAAATCTTAGTTGAGGAATCGGTAATTGGTTGGGAAGAGTTAGAGTTAGAAGTAGTACGTGATGCTAAGAATCAACTTCTAACCGTTTGTTTTATAGAAAACATTGACGCCATGGGTGTACATACGGGTGATTCGTTTTGTTCGGCTCCTATGCTGACAATTAGTTCTGAGCTGCAACAACGCCTGCAGAAATATGCCTATACGATAGTAGAAGCAATAGGAGTAATTGGAGGGACTAATGTCCAATTTGCTCATGATCCCAAAACTGGTCGGGTTGTAATTATTGAAATAAATCCGCGGACCTCTCGTTCATCTGCATTGGCTTCAAAAGCCACCGGTTTTCCGATTGCCTTGATTTCATCAATGCTTGCTGCTGGTCTAACTCTTGATGAGATACCTTATTGGCGGGAAGGTACCCTGGATAAATACACTCCCTCCGGTGATTATGTAGTAATTAAGTTTGCCCGTTGGGCCTTTGAAAAATTTCCCGGCTCCCAGGACAAATTGGGAACACAGATGCGGGCGGTCGGTGAAGTTATGAGTATTGGGAAGAACTATAAAGAAGCAGTTCAAAAAGCAATACGTTCGCTTGAAATAGGCCGTTATGGGTTAGGTTTTGCGAAGGACTTTAACCGTTGTTCTCTCGAAGAATTACTGGCAATGTTAGTTGAGCCATCGAGTGAACGTCAGTTTATCATGTATGAGGCCTTGCGCAAAGGGGCAGATATTGAAGAACTCTATCGCTTGACTTATATTAAACACTGGTTTATTCAGCAAATGAAAGAGCTTGTCATGTTAGAAGAAGAGATACTCGGGTATAAGGATAAACAGTTACCCGATGACTTGCTGATTCAGGCTAAAAAGGATGGTTTTGCTGACCGCTATTTAGCGCAGCTTTTAAACCTTCCTGAAGCTAATATCCGTCAGCAAAGGACTGCCTTAGGAGTAGTAGAAGGCTGGGAAGCTGTCCCCGTAAGTGGAGTGGAAAACGCAGCATATTATTTTTCCACTTACAACGCCCCGGATACAACTACCTCCAGTGATCGTCAGAAAGTTATGATCTTGGGTGGAGGTCCAAATCGTATAGGTCAGGGAATTGAATTTGACTACTGCTGTGTGCATGCTGCTTTTGCTTTGCGTGACTTAGGCTATGAGACTGTTATCGTTAACTGTAATCCTGAAACGGTTTCCACCGACTATGATACCTCGGATAAACTGTATTTTGAACCGTTGACTGTTGAAGATGTATTAAGTATTTATGAGAAAGAAAAGCCCTTGGGAGTGATTGTTCAGTTTGGAGGCCAGACTCCTTTAAACATTGCCGGAGAATTGGAGAAAGCCGGAGTGACAATTCTGGGCACCTCTCCTGATACTATTGACTTGGCTGAAGATCGAGACCGTTTCCGTCGGATTATGGAGAAACTTGCTATTCCCATGCCAGAATCCGGGATGGCGGTGAATATTGAAGAAGCCCTGGAAATAGCCAACCGGATTGGTTATCCCTTGATGGTGCGACCTTCCTATGTCTTGGGTGGACGAGGGATGGAGGTTGTCTACGATGAAGGAATGCTGAGGCAATATTTAGCTGCTGCTGTTGGGGTTACGCCGGAAAGACCGATACTGATCGATAGATTCTTGAAGAATGCTATTGAAGCGGAAGCGGATGCCATTGCTGATGGCAAGGATGCCTTTATACCGGCAGTAATGGAACATATTGAATTGGCAGGTATACATTCAGGAGACTCCGCCTGTGTTATTCCGCCTATTAGTATCAAGACTGAGCATCTGGACACTATTATGGAATATACCAAGAAGATTGCCCAAGAACTGAACGTAGTTGGTCTGATGAACATGCAGTATGCGATTGCCGATGATATGGTTTATGTCCTTGAGGCTAATCCGAGAGCATCCCGGACGGTTCCCCTAGTATCGAAGGTGTGTAATCTTTCTATGGCTCAAATAGCTACGGAAATAATGCTGGGAGAGCATTTTGGCCATCAGTCATCTGTTAATAAATTGGTTTCCAGAAAAATACCTCATTTTGGCGTAAAAGAAGCGGTTTTCCCCTTTAATATGTTCCCTGAGGTTGATCCAATCCTGGGGCCAGAAATGCGTTCGACTGGTGAGGTCTTAGGTATCGCTGACTCATTTGGCATGGCTTACTATAAAGCTCAGGAAGCTACCCAAACTCCCTTGCCTACATCTGGAACTGTCCTAATCAGTGTGACAGATCAGAATAAATCAGAAGCACTAACAGCAGCTAAGGAGTTCATTAGATTGGGCTTTAGAATTAAAGCAACAGAAGGAACCTATAATTTCTTGAAAAAGAATGGGATTGTTTCCGAAAAAATCAACAAATTATATCAAGGACAGCCCAATATAGTTGATGGTATATTGAATAAGGAAATCAATTTAGTAATCAATACACCTAGTG
>PHAD01000139.1 GCA_002841595.1 Firmicutes bacterium HGW-Firmicutes-12 | reverse complement strand
CTCAAAGGCCATTTCATCCGTAATACTGGAATCCTTTTCAATAAACACCTGAATAAACCTAGGCATTACTGCCCTAGCTCCTTCACCAATCGTCGTTTTATCGATAGGGACTTCTCTCCAGCCCAAGATTTTCTGACCTTCCTCCTGAACAATTTGCTCGAAGGTTTCCATCTGTGTTTTTCTAAAATCATCATACTTGTGCGCAAATATCATCCCTACACCATAGTTGCCTTTAGCCGGCAAATCAAAACCTAAAACATCACATTCCCTTTTAAAAAAATCGTGCGGTATCTGGACCAATATTCCGGCGCCGTCACCAGTATTAGCATCTGCACCGCTAGCTCCTCTATGGCTCAGGTTCTCCAGCACAGTTAAGGCATCTTCTACAATAGTATGCGTCTGTTCTCCTTTGATATTGACTACAAAGCCCATACCACATGCATCATGCTCATATGCCGGATTATAAAGACCTTGTTCTTTCGGTAAATGATAACTCTTCATATTATACAAACACACCCTTTATAGAGTCTATATGATTTCATTGTTTTAGATTGTATCATAATAACAGAAACATAATAACTATTTAGAACAAATTATAATGTATACATGATGGCATTTCTTCGTACCCAATAATTTTTCAAGATAATGCACCTCATTATATAATATTTTGAATTATATCTGTATATTATATTTATCATATATATGAATTATCTCCCAAAAAAAATATAATATGAACGTTGTCCATTACAATCATATATCCAACTTCATAGACAGACAAAAAACCTAGGACTGTTATATCAGACCTAGGTTAATACTCAAGTAGACAATTTAAGTCATATCTGTTTACAAGGTTTCCTTCCCTCTTATAATCTGCAAGTTTATTTTTTGTATCTTCTTTTCATTATACATTTTTTCATCTGCAGCATTTATGGTTTTATCAATATATTCATCAGAATTATGTTTTATTTCCTCTAGCCCATGGCTCACACTGATAATATATGGCCTATTCTCTGTCTCATTTATCTTTTCATACTCATTATTGATTCTATGCCAAATAGCTTCTGCTTGCTCTTGATATACATCAACAAAAACTATTAAATACTCATCTCCACCTAGTCTTATGATAAAATCTGATTGCCTAATACATTTTTTTATGCCGTCGACCACACTGATAATCAATTCGTCCCCAACTTCATGTCCTAAAGTATCATTTACTTCTTTTAATCCATTTATATCAATAAAACATACATAAGCCTTCTGACTATTCTTTAATAATTCTTTGTTTGTTACATTTAGCATTTCAAGACCGGCACGTCTATTAAGTACTCCAGTCATACTATCATATTCCGAAAAATACTTAATTCTTTCTTTAGACATTTTATTAATAGTCATTAGGATAGCAAACGCTAATGATATTACATAGATTAGTAGAAAAATAGGTTCCTTACTATTTAATATATATCTAATCTTAGGATACAGACTTGTATTAAAGATACCGCCTATCATACAATCGTTCGCAATAAAAGAAACTACTACCCAGTTGCCTTCTCCTGATATTATTGATTTCTCAGTATTTTTTGATGAATAATTAATATTGGGAATTATATATTCATAAGTAAAGAAACCATTTGTTGTTATTAAGCTGCCTCTTTCATTACCTTTAATGGTATTCCATTCTTTTGGGAATTCATTTTTGAAGCTTATGTTTTTTTTGTCTTCATACATAAATGACCATTCTTTTTCCTTATTCTGAGCATTATAAATCCAATAGCCATTAAAATCTAACAAAAATACATCCCCATGACTTGTTGAGGCAATATTTTTAAAATCCTGCAATAAATTTTTTGCATAATAATTTAAAACAATCAGTCCATTCAGTTTACCTTCTTCTCCCATAACAGGCGTTGCTAGTCGGATCATCGGTTTTATCGGTTGCTCCAGTTGACCATTCTCAACATTTAAATCCAATTTTGAAATATACACCTGATCTTTTCCTAGTATTCTCATATCCTTGAAGTAATATCTATTGCTTTTGTTTTGTAAATCTTCTTTTTTTACAATAAATGAACCATTTTCTGCATAGTTTATTCTAATTCTTTCATTCCCATCAAAATCAATATAGCGGACTTGATCATATATATTTTTTTTGTCTGCAAATAATCTCCATACATTTTCAATGTATTCTTCACTTTTATTATTTAAAATATGATATTCAAAGGTATCTGCTATATATAAAAGGTCTGATATTAAACTATCCACTTTGTTAGATAATATATCACTTTCAATAGTTACCATTCGTTCTTCATTTTTAATTATTTCTGTTTTTTGGACCTCTTGGGTTTTGACTTGCAGCATAACAGCTATTGTCAAATAAATTAAGCCAAATGTTGTAAAAAGGAGAATGCTAAATAGCACGATATTTATTTTCTCTTTTCTTAATCCTCTAAATATCATATATTACCACCTCATTTTTTATGAGTAGCTTTATTAAGGAAACTCATTGTTATTATATCTACTTACTAATATTCGACATATTTCGCCAATTTTCCTTGATTAATTATTATATAATCCTAAATTATTATACTATTCACTCCTTGGTCATATTTTATATGTATACATTAATATGTTATAATAGCTTTTATGATAAACACTAATAATTAGTGGTTACTGATTTTTATGATGAATATCGAATTATATCTTGGAATGAGGCATAATATGATTGACTTTAAAGAAGTTGAATTAGCTGACAAGTTGTGGATGGATCCCTTATATGCTATCGCTAATCTAGGTGGATGCCATCATGATTTCACAAATGTATTTGCATGGTCAGGCATCTATAATCACCTAGTCGCTAGAGTCGATGACTATATTGTGGTTAAAGTATGCAATAATGATAAAGTTTATTATTTTTATCCGGCTGGCCATGGGGACATCCAACCGGTAATTGAGTTTATGAGACAGGACGCCGCTGAAAACAATCAAGAATTCTACTTTCTTGGACTAACTTCTGAGAATGTCGCCGTACTAGATAGCCTGTTCCCCGGAAAATTTGAATATGAAGGAAACATTGATTACTACGATTATGTTTATTTACTCGATAAACTTATAAGTCTATCGGGCAAAAAGCTCCAATCCAAACGCAACCATATCAACCGATTTAAAAAAACATACAACTGGAGCTTTGAAGAAATAACAACAGTAAACCTAAAAGAGTGTTGGGAAATGAATGTAGAATGGTGTATCATTCATGACTGTAATGAAGACGACATGCTCTATAAAGAAAAATGTGCTGTTACACGTTGCTTTGAGAATTTTACTGAACTAGAACTCGAAGGCTGTCTGCTACGTTGCGATGGTAAAGTTGTTGCTTACACCATGGGTGAAGTACTAAACTCCACCACTTATGTTACCCATATTGAAAAAGCTTTTACTGACATTCATGGAGCTTATCAAATGATTAATCATGAATTTGCTGTCTTTATAAAAGAGCACCATCCCGATATGCATTATGTCAACCGTGAAGAAGACATGGGTTATGATGGCCTAAGGAGAGCTAAGCAATCATATTACCCTGATAGAATGGAAGAAAAGTATACCGCAAGGTATCGCAATAAATAGTGGAGTATCATATGGACGAAATAAGATTTGCTAACGCCGGAGATATAAAATCCCAAAAAGCAATTTGGAAGCATTGTTTTGGTGACCAGGATAGCTATATTGACCAATATTATTCTAAGAAATATCGAATGGAAGAAACCCTCTTACTGCTTAAGGACGGTGAGATTTCCGCAATGCTAACAATACTGCCTGCCAAGGTAGTAACTCCTGATAATAAAAGCATTGCTTCATCTATTCTCTATGCCATTGCAACTCATCCCAAGCATCAAAATAAAGGGTTAGCCTCACAATTAATAGATTTTACTGGCCACCATCTTTCCTTAACCAACAAGTCGGTGTCTCTTCTTGTTCCTGCCTCAAAACAGCTTTTTGAATTTTATCATAAACTTGGCTATACAGAAGCCTTTTATATAAGAGAAGTACTACTTAGTAACGCTCAGATATTGTCAATAAAAATTCAGGATCAGTGCACCTGTAAGATTAAACCCGCTATTCCCCAAGAGTACAACCAGATCAGAGATAACTTGCTCATGGGTAAGCTTTACGTCTCCTATACAGATGAATTAACGACATACCAGAAAATAATTTCCCAAGAATCTGGAGCTGATATCTATAAAATAGAACATGATGACATACAAAGCTGTGCTGTACTTGAAAGATATACTTCCGATAAGGTGATAATAAAGGAGCTACTTTGTCCCGATAACCATAGTGATATGATTATAAAACAACTCGCCCACACTTTTCCTGCCAAAGAATACATCCTACGAACTCCTGCATTTTCAGGTGAGCGCTACGGAGGTAGGGTACGACCTTTTGCTATGTTTAAGAAACACCTAGATGTTGGTATTAATTCCGAGATAGCTTTCGAAACCTTAGGATATCTAGGGCTGGCTTTCGATTAAATACTAAAGGGGCTGTGTTGAAGCTTAAATAGTTTCAACCAGCCCATTTTAACTATTTAAGAAGTGCTTTTCTGGAAAAAATAAAAAGAGATAAAAAAATTGGTGGCTCCTAGGATAAGGATGCCGCCATTTTTCTCATATTATGTGCAATACTATGCAAGCCCCATTCTAGCTTGACCTTTTCTATTCCTTTTAAGACGAAGCGACGGACACCAAAATTGCCTTTGATATCACCAAAGACACTTTCAACTTCAATTGGTCTTAAGCTTCGGAGCTGAAGCCCTAATTCGCTGGTCAGGTTTTCTCTGGCCTCGGCCTTAAGCTCATTGCCTCGTCGATTTATGTAAATTTGTTTGTTGAATTCCGGATTTTTGCTTTGTCTGATGCAACGGTCCCGATAAGGGCAATCACTACAATCATCGCTTTGATATATCCGGACCTTGCTCTTGTATCCGTTGTGAGTTTTTTGGTTTTTTTCGTTAAGAAACCGGAGGATTCGCCCGTAGCCACAGGTGTATTCGTCTTTTTCTTCATCGTAGATCCAGTTCTGGACCCGGGTTATATCGTTCTTCCATTTCTTGCTTGCTTCTTTGTGGAAGGTATTGTACTTCACATAGTTTCCGAGTTTCTCTTGCTCGAGATATTCGTAATTTTCCTCGCTACCATAGCCGGCATCAGCTACTATATTGGTTGGCAGCTTACCGCCTAAACCTTTTTTTACTTCTTCCAAATGGTCCTTCATGCAACTGGTGTCTCCGGGATTTTGGTGGATGCTGTAGCCCACCACATATTGATTTTCCGTACCCATTTGAACATTATATCCGGGCTTGAGCTGTCCGTTACGCATGTGATCTTCTTTCATCCGCATAAAGGTAGCATCGGTATCGGTCTTTGAATAACTATTGCGTTCAGCCAGTATCTTTTCTTGCTCCTCGTATTTCTTCATGCGAGGCAGGTAGTCTTTAAGCATCAATCTCTTTGCTTTCTTGAGTTTTCTGTCTTTGGGTTGTACGACTAACTTTTCGTCAATCCGCTTTACTGCTTCTTCTATTGCCGCAGAGTCGATAGGTTTGTTGTTGCCTAATTCTTCAAGGTTACGTTCGCCGTATTCTTCATTTTCTTCTTCGTTTGTCAGTTCGGCATACTGGAGCAATTCCTGGCATTTTATGCGCAGTTTCTCTTTATATCGCTTAGTGGACTTACCCCAAACCCAACTGTATTTATTGGCATTAGCCTCAATTTTTGTTCCATCCATGAAGTAGTTTTCGAGTTTGATGTAACCTTCTTTATGCAGTAACTCAACTACTTCGCTGAAAATATCAAGAATTATGTCTTTCATACGTTCACTACGAAATGTATTTATAGTCTTGAAGTCTGGATTGTTTCCGCCGCATAACCACATGTACATGATATTCTCTCTAGCTGCCTTTTCAATTCGGCGACTGGAATAGGTTTTGTCAGCATAGGCATAGACGATGAGCTTGGTCATCATCACCGGATG
>PHAD01000138.1 GCA_002841595.1 Firmicutes bacterium HGW-Firmicutes-12 | reverse complement strand
AATAAGACTTTGATCTTCCGGCGCGATGTGGAGCAATAACTCCACATCAACAAGCAACTCCGCCGTAGCCACGCCTTGACCCACGCCATATTGACCAACTTGTAGCTGGTGCCTGGTTCCATCGTATGGCATTGCATTTTTGAATTCGTAGCGTGTATACAAATCATTGACCTTGGAGAAATATCTTCCCTGCACACTAATCTGCATGGGCTGATATTCCGAATAACCGCACAGATTATGTACCATACCAATAACGGTAGAGTAGGGAGGCAGAGGATAGGTTTCCTTCAGTTGAAAACTGGTAGGTTTTTTGTAGTTTACCATATCCTGCCGTAAGGACACCCTAATTGCTTCCATAATATGTTTCCACCTTTTGCTTCAATGCATCAAAAAATTCAGGCATAGTTAGCGCCTGTAGTTGTTCCTTCATATCTCTGGTATTGTCGAAGCTCATATCTACTACACCACAATATGTATCCTCTTTAATGCTGTCGTATAAAACACCTTTAATTTGAGGTAGATCAATGCAATTGTTTTTTACACTTACAACATTCTGGAACACAGGGTTTTTGATATCATATACCCCACCAATAGCAAACAATGGCTTTAGATCTTCTCTCCGTCCACGAATATCCCGATACAAGAAAGCAACCGTATCCAACAATCCATTAACCCTGCGTGCCCGCTCTTTATTATCCAAGCTGATCCCATATATAGAATCCTCTCCGATTTGCTCCAGATCAACGGTAATCGTGTATCGATAGTAGGAACGATGAATTTCCGCTTGCGCAATATTCATATTCTCACCAATCTTATCTGCCTGTCCCTTATTAGTTAAGAAATCCAAATCCCCTTTGAAGCTTTCCAAAGAGATAGCATTAGAAAGTCGTACTTTGGCACTCCGTTTTTTCCCCCCGGAACCTTTTTCGGTTTTCAAATAACCAAAAAAGTCTATCTCGGGATATTTATCAATTGTCGCCTCTTCGCTAAATTGCACAACCTTTTTATCCCCGCTTCCTTCCGCTTTAACAGGAGCTAAATCCTCCCCCAACTGCTCTGCAATATTATAACGAAGTGCCTGTCTTGAAATATAGGTATATTGATCTCCGGCTCCTCTGGACAACTTCTTTAACGAGGCTACATTACCTATACTTTCCCCATAATTGGCACTTTCTGCCTGAAATATCATCGTTATGGTTAATCCTTTATTTTTCATTTTCCTTCCCCCTTATCAACTTTTTGTCTTGTATTTTCCTTTGGACCCTGCCCATCTATCATACCCGCGATAAAGGCATAGCCCATTGTGTTGAAACTCTTGTCTTCGCCCAACACATCTGTAATGACCTTCGGAACTTGCATATTTACATACAGATAGCAATTGAGTACTACGTCCATAAACATATCACTCTTCGATGTTTTTAGGGCATTAAGAAGCCGGTAGCATATCCCCGTAAGTTTATTGTCCGAACCTTTGTCAATATACCTTTGCCGAAGATAATAACCTGCTCCTTTAGCGTTTCTAACAATGTCGTTCTGTTGTTCCCAACTTTTTTCCACTTTCATCCCTCCCAAATGCGAATATATTTGTTGGTTAATCTTTAATAAATTACGCACATGCTCCCCATTAAAATAGCATTTAGACGGATCAGAAACCTTATAATACAACAACTTGTGAATAAGTGTGAATAAATTCTGATTATTAAAAACCCGTCCGATGACTTCATCATAGATTTGCATATTTATGCCATTTTCATTGTAAGCCGTGTTAATCAAGCTGTTTAATTCCTCTTTGCATTCTACGATAATTTCCAACATCACTCTGGATAAAATATTGAAGCGATAGCTTTCATTTTCATAACGTACGATTTGTACATCGGCAAGCTCATATTTAGCCGCATCATTTTCTTGTTGATTAAAGGTGCTTACGAGAGACTTATATACCGAACGGATTCCTCCTTCATGAGAGCGTAGAATATCATTTTTTATTCGATAGTTAATTTCCATCGCGTCCCTTAGCTGAATATTTGCATTCACATAAAGACCTCGGTCATAAATGTACATCATTCCTGCAGGCAAGCAAGAGTATATCAACTTACATACTGGACAGATGGCAATATCATTTTGGAAGTTCCACACATGGGAAGATTTTCTCGCAACATCAAAGCCCGTAACATTTAGAAAACTCAAATCATTTTTCATATCCTTGATAGGTGCATCGCAAACAAAGCACGTGTATTTACATTTAGTCTTGTCCGCTTTCAGATAGTCAAATACCTCTTCTACAAAGTATTTTTTGTAATCGATGTACATATCCTTTTCCTTCGTCTGGGCATTAAGAAAACTTACCCCGTTCCAGGCATTTTTTATTAAAGTATAAATTACGTTCTTAGCTCTAATGTAACGTTTACCACCAGGATTTTCGCAATAGTTAATAACTTGCCATAATACGGTCAAAGCTTGCTCAACTTCAGTAATGACTCTAATTCTATCCGCTTCAAACTGATGAATCTTGGGCTCTTTGATATTCACTAGCTGCCTTTCGAGCGATAGCATATCAATGTCCACGTTAATCAACTCGTAAGAAGACTTATAGCTGTTGCTTTTGATATAACGTTTGACATCTTTAATATACTTATTTAAATCTTTAAGATCCTTTAAATCAAAGCTCTCGAAATTACTCTCATAGGCACTAAGCTTGTTCTTATATCCTACGATTTTGTACCATGATAATGTCTTTTCATACGTATTAATCAAGTAAGAGAAATATTTGTTTTCGAAGTCATCAAGGACTTTCGATGAGAATTCAATTGCATCCGTTCCTACAAAGCTAACATTATCCTTACCAACAATATTAATAAACCCTATCATGGCTGCATTCCATTGCCAATCACCCAGCGTAATTCGTATCGTCTCGTTGCTCAATTATATCCCCCCTCAAAATACATTAAGACAGCCAAAGCCTAAACTTCGCCGACTTCCCACTCCTGCTTTATAGAAATATTCCAGCAGATATCGATCTCCTTCCAGCACTAGGCTGCCAATGGTACAGGGAATATATATGTCGTAATTCAGTACTACCGTTTTTTTCAAATGAATGGGTCTCATTTGTAATGCCTCAATGTCACTAATAACATCTCTACCAAAAGCGCTTTTCAATTCAGTTTTTAAGTTGCGTTTCCAGATTTCCTCGAATCGGTCATCTTCATGAGTTAGATACCAATCTTTTCCTTCCCTTTCATCATGGTCCCTGATGACAATAGGGGAAAGAATTTTAAAAGGAACGACGTTTGATGTTATGGTATGCTCCTGTACCTTAGTTATTGAGAGTAGCTTCAACTTATTCTGACAATCTGCAATAGGATACCACTTGTTGCGTCGGGTCATTAAAGCATTTACTAGGTGTACACCCATTAATACATCTGGCGTCGTAAACCACATAGTAAAACGTTTACTGTCAAGGGTAATTCCGTTGCTACTAATAATAACTTTTGGTCCAAAATAAGTACTGAAACAAAATGACTTGGGGGCGTGTCCCCCACCATATAATGCTAAGAAAAGCTCCTTGTCGTAATCTTCAAAAGCACATTTTAAATAGGACAAAAGTTTTCTACGGTAATCAATTGGTAACTCCGCACTTGCAGTTTCAAATTCGGCTTTAATTCGCATAATCCCACCTCCTCATTTTGAATTTTTGAACTCAGATTAATATTTTCGAATAATTTAATGAACAATATTACATAAACTCGCACTAGTATAACTAATCTCTATTAGATTTCTCATCTACTATCATTATTCTACATTTCACTCCAACATCAAAGGGGAAATATGTAAAATATTGTCGAAAGTAATATTTATTTTCCAGCCCTTGACTGCGCTCTCAAACCCAATTCAAATCACTCAGAAACTAAGAAAGGAAACACAGTTTAAGCTCTGTGCTTCCCTGGGTATTATCACATAACGACAGGCATTTTATTTTCTGTTCTCAGAAACCTTTTTGTACTCACTTCACATTTGTTTCTGCTTCAAACTTTTATAGAACGCTTCTAAATTATCACCGTCTTCGGGAAAAGTAACGTGTATTATAACTCAATTCAACGCAATCTTTCTCCTAAATCCGCTTAAGAGCCCCACTATACGCGCCCCTCAGCTATACAACAACCTTTTTCTATGGACATATCTGCAGCCAGATAAAGATGAAAATCAATAAAACGCTGTGCCCCGGATTGCGTGTTCTAAGATTATCAATCTCCGCATTATCTTCCATTTTATATTTGTTTAATATATCTTTAATCAATTGTTCTTCTTCTTCCTTTAATCTAACATCTATAAGCGGATTAAAGCCTTCATAGCAAAGGTTCCATGCCTCTTTAATGATAAGTAAAGGGCATCAGCTTCCAAGCCATAGAGTCCTCTTTTTTTGCTACCTGATACAGTCTATATGATACAAAGCAATTAACTAATGCTGAAAAAAGCATTACTCCGATGGTCAGAAAGGTCACTTCAACCGGATGGGGATGCAATACCTTTCTACTGCTATACCCTCACTTGCAAATAATCCCTTTTTAACTTACCTCATATAGTAAAGTATATACTTTTACGATAGTAGAAAAAAGCCTGTAGTGCCGTTTACACGGTCCTACAGACTTTTTTCAAACTACTACTCAATTATATGGAAAAAGCCTATAAATATGTTACTATTTATCTTCTTCCGTCTCAAAGTCTTCTTCATTAACATATACAACTTGGGTGCAATTAGGACAAGTTACCTCAATTACATCATCATCCGACAAGATACTGCAGTCAAATCTTACAATATCATGACATTGAGGACATTCTACTTCTACATAGTTTTCTTCATCATCTTCCCATTCCTCAAGATCTTCGTCATCTTCATCTGGATAATCATCTTCTCCGAAAATCTCTGCTTCCAAGTCCCCCATGTCTTCATCAATAGCTTCAATGTACTCACCGAGTTCTTCCTGTTCAGCATCCAACTCATCCAACTCATCAACTATATCTTCGAGTACATTAACTATAGCTATAAACATCTTACCTTCTTTGGTTGCTTCGTCAAGATTAAGCCCTTCAGCTAAGCCTTGCAGATATGCTACTTTTTCTCTTAAATCACTCATTCGATTCCCTCCTTATTAACCATTACTATCATAGTATCCCAATTCATCCTATTCCTTAATCACCAGCATAAGTGGTTGATTTATGCTCTGCTTACGTAACTTCCGGTACGTGTGTCTATTATTAAGACATCTCCTTCGTTTACAAAAAAGGGTACTGAAACTGTAAGCCCGGTTTCGAGTGTAGCCGGTTTGCCTCCCCCTGAGGCTGTATCACCTTTTATGCCCGGTTCTGTATGAGCAACTTCTAATTCTACCTGTTTAGGAAGATCTATTCCAATAACCTGACCTTGATAAAAGAGGATACCGGTAGTCATATTCTCTTTTAGATACTTGGGAGCATCCTCCAATATACTCTCCATCAACGAAACTTGATCATATGTTTGTGTATCCATAAAGGCCCAGTTTTCTCCCTCTTTATAGAGATACTGCATTTCTTTACGTTCAATATGGGCCTTAGGAAATTTTTCCCCGGGACGAAAGGTTCTTTCAATTGTGGATCCAGTTTTAACATTTTTTAATTTACAGCGAACAAAAGCAGCGCCTTTTCCTGGTTTTACATGCTGAAACTCTGTTAATTGGACAACATCCCCATCTAGTTCAAAAGTCAGACCGGTTCTAAAATCAGTAGTTGAAATCATTATGTTTCCTCCTCGTATTAATGAGTAATAGTCATGTCTTGGATGTTTTTGGGTGACTTGGTTAGTACCTCACATCCCTTTGCAGTCACTACTATCATATCTTCTATTCTTAGGCCACCCCAACCCTGCAAGTAAATTCCTGGCTCAACTGTAATGACCATGCCTGGTTCAAGTATGGTCTTGTCACGGGGTGAGAACCGTGGTTCTTCATGTATATCAAGGCCAACTCCATGACCTAATCCATGACCAAATGCGTCACCGTAACCTGCTCTAGCAATAATATCTCTG
>PHAD01000137.1 GCA_002841595.1 Firmicutes bacterium HGW-Firmicutes-12 | reverse complement strand
TGTCACCTTGGAATAATCTTTGCATTCGCAGTATTTTTTGAAATCGCTGCTGATGTCTATGTAATACGAATCAGTAAGCGTAGTTTGAGTACTTTTTATTCCCTAACTTCGTATAATTCACTAAGGATAATGGGTAATTAGAACTATTTTTATACTTGTTCTCCTTTTAGGTTAATAGCCTCGGCCACTTCTCTCATGCCGGAAATAGTCTCTACTATTATATAATCCAGATCCATATTCAACATTATGGAACCTTTTTCAATTACATCTCTGTTCACACCGGCAGCAAACCGATGATCTTTATACTTCTTTTTAACCGATTTCAACTCAAGATCCAGTACGCTTTTAGACGGTCTCATGATTGCGCAAGCATTTATAAGACCTGTCAGTTCATCCACTGTGAAAAGAACCTTTTCCATAACATGTTTTGGCTCGATATCACAGCAGATGCCAAACCCATGGCTCATAATTGCGTGTATATATTCATCGTCAACGCCATGATCATTTAAAATTTCCCTTGCCTTGATGCAATGCTGATCCGGGAACATCTGATAATCGATATCATGAATAAGTCCTATATTTCCCCACTTTTCCTCATCCTCGCCCAACAGATGGGCGAAATGCCGCATCACGCCTTCAACCGCTAAAGCATGATAAATGAGAGCAGGAACGTCATTGTACTTGCACAACAGTTCGTATGCTTCATTTCTACTTAGTTTCAAAATTACATTACCCCTTTATATAAATTCATTTAAATTTAGCCGTATTTTATTGAATAAGCTTGTCCTTTTTTATTACACAAATTAAACGTGGCAATAATTTTGTTATAACTCAACTCGAAGGCTTTATTTCATTTTACCATATTGATTATGAGAAGTTGAAAAGTCTTAATACAAATTCTCCGTATGCTCATAATCTTTGATTGATTTATTTAATGATTCTTTCTGGCAAAACAATTCTCCGAATGCTGCGCCACCTAAAATGAGAACAGAACCGATAATCTGTATAAAGCCTAAAGCCTCCCCTAATAAGACAGCAGAAAAAACCAATGCCGAAAGCGGTTCCAGGTAACCGCAAGTTGTTACAGTCTGCACAGGCAAATTTCTAATGGAAGAAAAATAGAAATAGCAGCCAATGCCGGTATTTACAATGCCGAGAAGCAAAATAGGCGCAACGCTTCCCAATTCAAAGCTGATGCTAAATCCCTGCTTGATACCAATGAAAATTGCGACAGTCAAGAAGCTTATGATTAGCTGCCACATGGAATTTTCAAGACCGGTAATGCTCTCTGCCTTCTTATTGAAAATTACCATGAAAGCATACATGACTGCGGACATGATACCGCAAAAAAGACCCCAGGAGGTTCTGCCCTCTGATAAGGCTTCCATGTTCACGCAGAACATGCCAATTAGCACGGCAAGAAATCCAAGCATTTTTGCCCAAGACATCTTTTCCCGGAAAAGAATCGGGGAAAGAATTAGCACAATCACCGGACCGCAGTAATACGCAAGTGAAGCAATGCTGACGCCGATCTGCTGATAAGCTTCATACAGGAACATCCAGCTAGTGCCCATTGCCACACCAGAAATTACCATATACAAAAAGTGCACTTTACTTTTTAAGAAATACGCTTTCTGTTTAGAGAATATGAATATCAGGGCCAGAAATAGACTGCCAATCAAGGTTCTTGTAAAAACAATCTCATAACTGCTCAGTGCAATATGGCTTGCGACAATCCCATTGGAACCGAATATTAGAAGTGCCACTATGTATTTACAATATGATTTTTCCGTTTTCATATCATCATCCCGTACTTGAATTTCGAACAAGATTAATATATCATATTTTAAGCATAACAAAAATGAATGTATGTCATATGTTGAATGATAAAAACGGATGCAAGAGGAAAACGAGATGAATATCCAGAAATATATGGCTTTTGTCAAAACAGTAGAATATGGCAGCTTAACAAAAGCTGCTGAAGCGCTTAACTATACCCAGTCCGGCGTCAGCCGTATGATCAATGATTTGGAAAAAGAATGGGATGTCTCCCTTCTTAAAAGAGGACGTGCCGGTGTCAGCCTGACCTCGGACGGTCTGCAGTTACTGCCTCAAGTTCAGCGCATCTGCAATGATCATGAAATTCTGATGTCACGAATTTATGATTTACACAATATGCAATCCGGGCTAATTAGGATCGGAACATTTTCTAGCGTAGCAACCCATTGGCTCCCGAATATGATTAAGCTGTTTCAGCAGGACTATCCAAAGATTGACTTTGAATTACTGCTTGGCGATTACACGGAAATTGAAAACTGGATTCTGGAAGGTCGTGTTGACTTTGGATTCCTGTCCCTCCCAACAAATGCGGAGCTTGAAACAATCTTCTTAGAGAAAGACCAATTGCTTGTCGTACTTCCGGAAGATCACCCGTATGCGAATTGCGAAAAGTTTCCGATGCATGAATTGGAAAACAATCCGTTTATGCTACTGGAAAAAGGCGGAAAAACAGAAATATCAGCCATTTTTACGAAATACCATCTTTCACCACAGGTTCATTTTACAACCTGGGATGACTATGCCATTATGTCTATGGTTGAACATGGTTTGGGAATCAGTATCTTACCCGAATTGATTTTGCAGCGTATCCCTTACCGCATTATAAAGAAAGAGATGGAAGTGCCTGCTTACAGGAATATTGGTATCGCCATGAGAGAGCAGAAATCACTTTCTCTTGCGGTTAGGCGATTTCTGGAATACTTACCATATAGAAAAAGGACATGAAAAGAGCACACTTCACTTTGGGGGCACAGTTCATTCCGGTGTTCTATTTTTTTAGTATCCTAAAGATTCTCCCACAAGCATTACCTTAATTCTCCCTCTTATAGCTTGTTTACTGGTAACTACAAGATGGCTATTAGCCTCTTCAGCTACCTTAGCTAGTTCATCCCAAGAGGCATAGTCCTGTTTGAATATCAGACAAGTCCGGGCAGCGGCATAGTTTTTTGCTCTGAGTATGGCTACATCCAGATTAGGTTCAACTTTATTAATCCCCGCTATAACTATTACATGTTTCGGACCAAAGATGAGGGCAGCTACTCGATTTCCGTACCCATCAATGTTCACCAGTTCGCCGGTTTGTGCAATAGTCGTTTTTTAAAGTAGTTAGTAACCCTATTTCACGTAGTGTAGCTGAACTCCCACATGACACCAAGCTGTCTTTAGGAATCATTTCGAGAGCGTTTTTTACGGCTTCTTCCTTTGTCTCACAATAAACCCCTTCAATATTACGTTTATCCAGACCTTCAATCACTTTTTGTGCAAGCAAAGAGTTATAACATGTTTTAGAATTCAACATAATCACCCCTAAATCATTGTAACTAGTTTAGCTATTTTATCACGCTTCGAAATAAAATATCGTTTAGTAATTTTTCTCGTTTATCTTCGGTTTCCACAAGTCTCCCTCTTCAACATGGTAGGAGGGAGTTGTGTCAATCCTCGAAATAAGTCTCGCTTTATTATTGACTTACAAAATTGAATATGATACTTTTAATATATCTTAAAAACGGAAGGATGGTTTTGATGTCGGTAAGTTCTGTAAAGGTGATTATCAACTAAATAAAGTTGGAAGGACATTAATAATACAGGTGTTTTCCTGTTAATTTCTTATGTCCTCAAAAGGCATTACCTTACAGACTGCTTCAATAACCATTTTCGTATTGTATTTGTTAAAATACTGGAATTGTAAATATATGGCGCGGCAAGGTCTGCTTGTCGGGTCCATTTTATTTTCAGATAAATACAGTTGTTCAATTCGTTTATACCCGCAGGAGCATTCTGCCTTTATACAGGCAAGGTATGTCTTTTGCGGGTTTATTTTATTTACAAGGAGTTTTGACAATGAACAAAAAAATGTATGAAACATTAGAGTTTAATAAAGTACTCAGTATCCTTGAGGAATATGCTTTATGCGAAAAAGCTAAGAATAGGATAAAAAATCTGGAGCCTTTCCTTGCTGAAAGTGAAGTATCCAGGCACTTGAATGAAACAACTGAAGCAAAGCTGATTATTGAAAAACACGGAACTCCACCTCTTTCTGGTATGAATGAATTGGAAAAATCTTTGATTTTACTCGGTAAAGGAAAGCTTCTAATGCCTGAACAATTTGGGAGTATTGCACAATTTCTGACAGACTGCAGACGCTTAAAGGGATACTTAAAGAGAGCCGAAGTCTCATCAACAAATGTTGCTTCCTATGGAAATTCCATTTACGACTTATCAGACGTCGAAGATGAAATCAACCGAACCATAAGGGGGAGTCAACTTGATGATAGAGCCTCTCCCGCTCTTGCTGATATCAGGAGAAAGATAGCCAACGCCGGAATTCAAGTGAAATCCAAGCTAGATTCTCTTCTGCGAAATAATAAGAACTGGTTTTCCGATGGCTTTGTATCTCTTCGCAATGGACATTATACACTACCGGTAAAAAGAGAATACAAAAACCAAATCAGCGGCACTGTTATTGACACATCCCAAAGCGGAAGCACATATTTTATAGAACCGACAGCAGCAAGAAAATTGCAGGAAGAATTAAATCTATTACACATAAAGGAAGAAAAGGAAGTATGCCGGATTCTGTATATATTAACAGCACTTGTTGAAGAGCATCTGCAATTCATTCGTATCAATATTGAAGCTATGGAATGCCTTGATTTTATTTTTGCCAAAGCAAAACTTAGTATTAGCATGAAGGCAGTTCCATTACATGCCTCTTCAGAAAGAAAAATAGAAATCAGAAGTGGACGGCATCCGCTTTTGAAGGCTGAAAATATCGTGCCTCTTGACTTCCATATAGGTGGCAATAGCATAGGGGTCATTATTACCGGACCTAATACCGGTGGAAAAACTGTTGCTTTAAAAACCATTGGGTTGCTTTCGCTCATGGCACAAAGTGGACTTCATGTTCCTGCTGCCGGAGGATGTTTTACAATGAATAATTATGTTTTAGCGGATATTGGTGATGGGCAAAGCATTTCAGAGAACCTTTCCACGTTCTCTTCCCATATGACAAATATCATTCAGATTTTGAATGTTGCCGATGACCAGTCATTAGTGTTGCTTGATGAACTGGGTTCAGGAACCGACCCAGCTGAAGGGATGGGTTTGGCTATTGCTATCATTGAAGAATTAGTGCAGAAAAACTGCCTTTTCATTGCTACTACACATTATCCCGAAATAAAAGAATTTGCTAAAACTACGCCTGGACTTGTGAATGCAAGGATGTCTTTTGACCTCCAAAGCTTGCTACCTTTGTATCAACTGGAAATAGGAGAAGCAGGTGAAAGCTGCGCTTTATATATCGCCAGAAGCCTTGGGCTTTCAGTTAAGTTGGTCGAACGGGCTAGAAGCGCTGCATACGGGGATGAACATTCATTGAATACAACAAAAAGTACTCATTATCAGCCCAACAGCGATTTACAAATACAAGAAAAAAGCCCCTTGATAATTGAGCAGAACAAGCTATCAGGAAAACGAATCCAAAAGCAGAACAACAAAAACCCTTCTGACACTCCCAGAAGCATGAACTTTAACATTGGAGACAGTATAATGGTCCATCCACAAAAACTTATTGGAATTGTATATCAAAAAGCAAACGCAAAAGGTGACATAGGTGTACAGATCAAAGGCAAAAAACTTATGATTAACCATAAACGGCTAAAGCTTCTTGTGCCTGCAAGTGAGCTGTATCCTGAAAACTATGACTTCTCAATTATTTTTGATACGGTCGAGAATCGGAAGAAAAGGCATGATATGGAACGAAAACACGACTCCAGCTTAATAATTGAAACAAATAATGGAGAGAGAGGATAACTATGATAAAAGAATTATCCTCGAATTTTAATTAAACGAGTTCAAGTGAAGTAAAGAAAAAGGGTTCTAGAACATATTTCGCCAATAGACAATGTTTATAAATTTCATATGCGATTTTGTTGAACGAACTCCTTGATATACTTTATTATGGGGATTCAATATTCCCCTTACTACTACCGTTTTCTATTTAATGCTAT
>PHAD01000136.1 GCA_002841595.1 Firmicutes bacterium HGW-Firmicutes-12 | reverse complement strand
TCAGATGTTGGGAGTTCGAATTCTGGAACCGCCACAACAACCTGTAAGGGCTTTTGCGGCATAAACTTTATATGTTTAATACCATCAGAAACTGACATACAAACAACTATCCCACCTAAAAATGCAGGCACTGCATTATCCGCATGCCCTTCAAGCTGTGCAGCCAAACCGATTAACTCATCATCTTTTAATCCTGCTCGCAAAAGAGCATTGCCCCCAATAAGCCCAGCAACAGTGAGACTAGCACTACTACCAAGGCCTCTAGCCCTGGGTATATTACTTTTTATGGCAACCTGAATAGGCGGTAATTCTCGTTTTACCTCATTAGCCAATAATCTCATTGCCTGATGTGTAAGACTATTCTCATTCAATAAATTACTAGCTTCTGGAGGTACCATTTTGTTTTTTTCGAAGAAATAAAAATCATTATAAAGCTCCAGCGCCATTCCTACATAATCAAAACCAGGACCCAGATTAGCCGAAGTAGCCGGAACTTTTACTTTTATCATGTATTTCTAATTCCCCTCAACTCTGATTAGATTCTCAATGCTTTTTGTAATTGACATTTCTTTTATTACCGCCAGAGCATCTTGTATGTCGTTTTCCTTGACCATATGCGTAATAACTACTAATTCTGCTATACCTAACGGACTGCCATTTTTTTGCAGAACTGATGCCAAGCTAACCCCATGATTGCCAAAAACTCCGGCAATACTGGCTAATACCCCTGGCCTGTCTAAAACATGCATCCGCAAATAATACTTGGTGGTTATTTCACCTATAGATTTTATTACCTTATCCTCATAACAGGTACAGCTTAATCTTCCCGTATAACCATTTATCGTATTGCTTATTACCTCAAGTAAATCACCCGTTACGGCACTGGCGGTAGGCATCTGGCCAGCACCATGTCCAAAGAACATAGTTTCTCCAACAGCATCTCCATAGACAAAGACCGCATTAAAAGAATCGTTAACATTGGCTAAAGGATGCGTTATTGGTATAAGTACAGGATGTACTCTGCCCTCAATCTGTCTATCTTCCTCCCTGGCTATACCTAAAAGCTTAATAACATAACCCAATTCCTTAGCATTATTTATATCCTCAAGTGTGAGATTAGTAATTCCTTCAACATAAATATCTTGTAATCTCACTCTAGTGTGAAAAGCCAGGGATGCTAAGATCGCAATTTTCCGTGCAGCATCAAATCCACCTACATCCGCAGTTGGATCAGCCTCCGCATAGCCTAATTCCTTTGCCCTTTGTAAGGCCTCATCATAATCCATACCTTCTTGTGACATCTTACTTAAAATATAGTTAGTTGTACCATTTATTATTCCCATAACCTGCTTAATATTATTGGCCGCAAGGCTTTGCTTTAGTGGTGCAATAATAGGAATTCCCCCGGCAACGCTAGCCTCGAAATATAAGTCTACACCAGCAACTTTACTTGCTTCAAAAATTTCCTGACCATGCAAAGCGAGGAGGTCTTTGTTAGCAGTAACAATGTTCTTTCCCTTTCTTATAGCCTCTAGAATAAAAGTGCGTGCAGGCTCAATGCCTCCCATGACTTCAACAATAGTACTTATATCGGGATCAGATATAATTTCGTCCCATTTGCAGGTAAGGACTCCATCCGGCAATTCTACTTCTCTTGTCCTTTCAATACTTCTGACCATTACTTTTTTAATATTTATTGTAGCTCCACATCTACTATTCCATTGTTTCTGATTACCTTGGATGATTTTTACGACACCTTGTCCTACTGTACCTAAACCGAGAATAGCAATATCTATTCTATTCAACTAAAAACCCCCTAACTTTGTCCTACAATTTCTACTTTTTTAACCCCAACTACATTTAAAAATATTTCTAATAGTTCTTCCATATCTCCTATTACTTCATATGTGTCCACACTAAGTGTTACTACTGCCGTCCCTTGTAGGGGTATCCCTTGATTTATTGTCAGAATGTTCCCTTTCATTTGAGCTACTGCGTTAAGTACATCGGATAAAACTCCGGTACGGTGTTCAAGAAGGAGAGAAAAAGTAACTATTTTTTCTTTACTCGCTTCATAAAACGGAAAAACACCATCACGGTATTTGTAGAAGGCACTGCGACTAAGTCCAATCTTTTCTACAGCTTCATTTATCGTAATGGCCTCCCTACGAGTTAAGATTTCTTTAGCCTGAGCAGTTTTTAATATAGCTTCAGGTAATATTTCTTTACTCACCATATAGAATTGCTTACTCCGAATTGCTTTCACATGTTTTCACCACCATTTGTGTCCTCACATTGCGGATAATGCTCCTTATATGAAAGACATTATACCACCAACTACCCCCAATAGCAAACAAAAAAAATCGGTCTTAACGACCGATCCTATCAAATAATTATGCAGATAATACCTCCGCTTCCCTCATTTACAATCCGGTTCAAGGTTTCTTTTAGTTTTGTTTGAGCATTTTCCGGCATAGTTTGCAGTTTCCCCTGAATACTTTCCTTTACTAAATCATGCAGTGACTTTCCAAATATATCATATGACCAAATTTGTGACGGATTCTCTTGAAACTTTTCCGTAATATACCTGGCTAAATCTGCGCATTGTCTTTCCGTACCCATTAACGGGGTTATTTCCGCCGAAATGTCGGTACGAATAACGTGCAAGGCTGGAGCACTCGCCCTTAGCTTAACACCAAAAAGACCACCTTGTTTGATTAATTCAGGTTCCTCTAGTTTGATCTCCGAAAGTATTGGATTTACAACTCCATATCCACTTTCTCTAACTTGTATTAATGCTTCTGCCAATTTATCATATTCTGCCTTAGCTAAACTCAAATCCTTCATTAAGCCTAAAAGATCATGATCTCCTTCAATACAAAGCCCCGTCTGTTCATTCAAAACCTTGTAGAATAAGCCTTCAGCCGCTGATATTTCTATAGCTGCAGCACCGGTACCCATATCCATATTCTCCAAAACTACTTCATGCACAATATCTAATTGAGATAGTATTTCAATTGCCTGGTCAATATCCCTTAGTCTTCTAACCTCACTAATTGTCTGATGAACAGCATCTTCAAAGCCCTTTCTCAACCAATGCTCATCTTCAAGATCTTCTATCCATCTAGGCAAACTAACATTGACCTCTGTGACCGGAAACTCAAAAAGAGTCTCTTCCAATATTTGCATGATAGCACTTTGCGTAAGCTGTAGCGCATCAATCGGTATGACAGGTACTTCATATAAGCTTTCTAACTCCTGGGCTAATTCAATAGTATTTATTTCATTAGGATTAACAGAGTTGAGAAGCATAACAAACGGTTTCCCTACATCTTTTAGTTCTTCCACAATTCTAGCCTCTGCCTCTAAGTAATTCTCTCGAGGAAGCTCTGTAATACTCCCATCTGTAGTGACTACAATTCCTATAGTAGAATGCTCAGATATTACTTTGCGAGTACCAATTTCAGCAGCCTCCTGGAAAGGCATAGCTTCTTCTGACCAGGGTGTTCTTACCATACGAGGTCCTGTTTCATCTTCGTACCCTTTGGCCCCAGGCACTGTGTATCCGACACAATCTACTATACGGACTCTTAAATCCAATCCTTCCTTTACTTGAATTTCTACAGCCTCATTAGGAATAAACTTGGGTTCGGCCGTCATAATTGTTCGTCCTGTTCCACTTTGGGGCAGTTCATCAATGGCCCTTTCCCTATCATAAGGATCAATAATATTTGGTATGACTAGCAGGTCCATAAACTTTTTGATAAAAGTAGATTTTCCGGTTCGAACAGGGCCCACGACGCCTAGATATACATCCCCCCCCGTTCTTTCGGCAATATCTTGAATAATACTCTCCACATTTTTCCCTCCTCTTAATAATTTATTAGCTGCACAAATATACCAGTTATCAATACATATATACTTTCATAGGGACTTATTTATTACAACAGGCTAAAAAAGCATTGCTTTTTTTTTCATCAAAAAAGCAGAAAAGCTGTTACAGCAGGTTTTTATAAACCCGCTATAACAGCTTTTTAGTAAAGATAATTTATCTATTCCATTTTTTTCTTCCTACCAATCCAACCCGTCAGCAACATCTTCAACTTCGTGCTTTTTCGGACGCATCATCAAATCAATCACTGCTTCACGTGGGTTTTTGTGCTCAAACAATACTTTATAAGTTTCTGTACATATGGGCATAGACACTCCATACTTTTCACTCAAAGCATAAGCAGCCTGGGTTACCCGTACTCCCTCTACAACCATTCCTATCTCAGAAACGGCCTGTTCGAGCGGTATTCCTTTTCCTAGAAGGATACCTGCACGACGATTACGGCTATGCATACTCGTACAAGTTACTATCAAATCACCTATCCCAGCAAGACCAGCAAAAGTCAGAGGATTTGCCCCTGCCGCACTACCCAAACTTGCAATCTCGGCGGCTCCTCTAGTAATCAATGCAGCTTTAGTATTATCCCCATATCCAAGCCCTTCGGCAATACCGGTTCCTAAAGCTATCGCATTTTTTAAGGCAGCCCCTAACTCTATGCCAATTAAATCAGGATTAGTATATACTCTAAACTTTGGAGACATAAATAAATCTTGTATCTCTTCAGCAATTTTTCTACTTTGTGCCCCCACAACCACTGCAGTAGGGATATCCCTGGCTACTTCTTCAGCATGACTAGGACCAGAAAGGACGGCCGTATGGGCCCCTGTTTCTGAAACCTCTTCATTTATAACTTCGCTTAAGCGCTTAAGTGAAGACGTTTCAATGCCCTTCCCGGTATTTATTAGTATCATATCCTTTTTAAGAAAAGGTTTTAGTTTATGACAAATGTCTCGAACAATATGAGAAGGCACTGATAAAACAATGTATTTTACTCCTTGAACAGCAGTTTCAAGATCCTCCACAATTTCAATATCATGAGGCAAGACTATTCCCGGGAGATAATAAATATTTTCCCTACTTCGGTTAATTGTATGCAGTTTTTCCTGATCCCTTCCCCATAGGTTTACCTTAATTCCTTTTTTCGCTAAAAGCATGGCTAAAGCAGTACCCCAACTTCCGGTACCTAATACAGCAACATTCTTCAAAAAGATTCCCCCTGTCTATTTGGAACCGAGTGAAATTTTATTCTCTTTACCTTGATATAATCTTAAAATATTTGACCTATGCTGAAAAATGACGAAAGAGGCCATCAGCAATAAAAATATCTGTATAGGAAGCGGTTTATGCAAAATGAACACCATAACCACACTAATAATAGCTCCTAATATTGAACCTAAAGAAACATAACGTGTAGTAATAATAGTAAGTACAAAAATAAGTGCACCAATAGATATAACATCCGGAGCAAGCATTAACATAACTCCAAACCCAGTAGCGGAACCTTTTCCTCCCTTAAAGCCAAAATAAAGAGGATAAATATGACCCACTACTACAGCCATTCCTCCTGCCATTCCATAGATGACATCCCCAAAATACAAACCAATTAATACTCCAACAGCACCCTTTAAAGTATCACCAAACAGAACAGCTATAGCCGGACCTTTGCCTAGTATACGCAAAACATTAGTAACTCCAGCATTACCGCTGCCATGTTTTCTTATGTCTATTCCGTTTAATAACTTTCCCGAGATTATCCCAAAAGAAATCGATCCAACCAGATAACTAAAGAATATTATTAAAACTAACTCAAGCATAAACATCAACTCCTCTACGCGTCACGCTTTTTTACGGTAAAGCGAATCGGTGTGCCTTCAAAACCGAAATTTTTACGAATAACATTTTCAAGATAGCGTTTATATGAAAAATGCAATAGTGCCGGGTCATTTACAAAAATAACGAAATGAGGTGGCTTTACTGCTACCTGTGTAGAATAGAGTACTTTTAGTCTTTTCCCTTTATCTGTAGGCGGTGATGTTAGCCCGACTGCTTCGCTGATAACCTCGTTTAATACACTTGTGTTGATACGATGTGTTTGTTGTTCAGCCACAAAACTTACTAAATCAGTAATCTTTATAACACGCTGCTTAGTAAGTGCCGAAACAAAAATAGTAGGTGCAT
>PHAD01000135.1 GCA_002841595.1 Firmicutes bacterium HGW-Firmicutes-12 | reverse complement strand
ATGACTTACAAAATGATTTAAAAAAATAAAAAGAAAAGCACGACTCATAATCTAATTGTATGAGTCGTGCTTTTCTTTTTGACTAAAGTCGAATAAAGCTAAATACTTATTGAAATATTAAACATTAATGGAGGATAACTATGTTGAGTAAATTATACAAAAACGCAGAAAGAAACTTACAAAAAATACAAAACATTTTTAGTAAAGCAGATGATTTTAGGGTAAGGGAGTTTTATTCCGGCTCTGAAGGAAATGATAAACTAATTCTGCTATTTTTAGAAGGGTTAGTTGATAAGAATATAATTGATAGAGACATCGTGAAACCTCTGAAGACGGACAACAAGTCATTTAGAAGAAAAGGATTCTTGCATAATGAGGGCTTCTTTAATTCAATTAAGGAAAACGTGACTACTTCTACAATCAAGGAAGTAGGGAGTTTTGAAGAGGTGGTAGAGGGTATTCTTTCAGGGGATACGGTTTTGCTAGTTGATGGTTTAGAAATAGCGCTTGTTATGTCTACCCAGGATTATGAGAAACGTAGTGTTTCAGAACCGCAGACGGAGGCAGTAATCCGCGGGCCACGGGAGGGTTTTACGGAAAACCTGCAAACCAACACGTCATTATTACGTAGAAAAATAAAGAACTCTAATTTAAAGCTGGTTAACTTGGTAATTGGCGAACAGACAAACACCAATGTTAATATTGCTTACTTGGAAGGAGTAGCAGATCAGGCCATTGTTGAGGAAGTAAAAAAGAGGATTTCAAGAATAAAAATTGATGGGATACTAGAAAGTGGTTATATAGAACAATTAATCGAGGATGCCCCTTTTTCGCTCTTTGCTACCGTCTCGTACACCGAAAAACCTGACGTTGCAGCGGGTAAGCTCTTGGAGGGAAGAGTGGCTATCTTTGTAGATGGCACTCCTTTTGTCTTATGTGTCCCCTATCTTTTTGTTGAAGCCTTTCAGACCAGTGAGGATTATTATGTCAGGCCTATGTACGCTACTTTAACACGCTGGCTGAGAATAATTGCCTTTTTTTTGACAGTTATACTACCGGCTTTTTATGTGGCGGCAACAACGTTTCACCATGAGTTGATACCTACTGATCTTCTTGTAACGTTGGCTGCAGCAAGGGAAGGAGTACCCTTCCCATCTATGGTGGAGGTATTGATAATGGGACTTATTTTTGAAATATTAAAGGAAGCTGGTATTCGTCTACCGCGAGCTGTAGGGCAAGCAGTCAGTATAGTTGGTGCTGTGGTAATTGGTGAAGCTGCGGTAACTTCAGGGCTAATTGGAGCACCTGTAGTTATGATTACAGCTATTACGGCTATTAGTTCTTATGTAATTCCAAGCATAGGTGAGGCAACGCCGATATTGAGACTGTTCTTGGTTTTTTTAAGTGGGGCTTTAGGTATATACGGTATTATGCTGGGAATAAGCATCGGGATAATACACCTTTGTTCACTGCGTTCCTTGGGCGTTCCCTATCTTTCACCTTTTGCGCCTATTACATTGCTGGATCTCAAGGATTCAGTATTTGTCAGAGCACCAATATGGACTATGATAACTAGACCTCGTGTTATCAGCAGGTATAATCGCACTAGACAAAGATTATTCCAGATGCCAAGACCAAGAAAAAATGAGTAAAAGGATAAAGGTATATAAAAATGGATAATAGATTGACCATAGTTTTGAGGAAAACATTTTTACTTATGTTTGTTTTCAGCATAATTTTCATCAGTGGCTGTTGGAGCAGGAGAGAACTCAATTACTTAGCCATAGTTGTATCTTTTGGAATAGATAAAGGCAAAGGTCAAGAAGAGGTAATTGTCAGCCATCAGATTATCAAGCCTGCAGCTGCTAAAGCTGGCGGGAAGGTAAACTCTACAAGCGGTGCTTCGCCTTCGGCGGTCTGGACCTTAACGTCTAGTGGCAAAACCTTCTTTGATGCAATCCGTAAAGGTGCTATGCAGTCATCTAGAAGGCTATATTATGGACATAACAAGGTTATCATCATTGGAGAGGAAGCAGCCAGAGAAGGAATTGCACCGTATCTGGATCTGGCAGGGCGCGATCCGGAGCTTCGTCCCGGGGTCTGGTTATTTATTGCTAAAGGTGCAACCGCAGAGGAAATCATTAAGGCAAAATTAGATCAGAACCCTATCTCAGCAAATGTCATGGATAACCTGGCTAGTGTGAGTCGAGCTTCATCTTATAGTGCTACCATCCATATTGAAGAATTCTTAAGAAAGATTAGCAGTGGTATAACTGCAGCATATGCATCAAGAATTGAGATAATAAAAAGTCAAAGTGAGGCTGAGCAAGATACCGTTGAGTTCAGATTATCGGGGACATCCGTCTTTCGCGAAGATAAACTTATTGGCTGGCTCGAAGAGAAAGAGACCCGTGGCATGCTTTGGGTATTAGGAGAAATTAGAAGCGGAATAATTGTGGTAAAGTCTCCTGATAATAAAAGTGTTGGGCTGGAAATATTACGAGCTAAAAGCAAGATAGCACCCGAAATCAGAGCTGGCAAATTGGTTATAGTAGTAGAGATAAAAGCAGAAGCAAATCTCGGGGACTCTAATTCGCAACTTGACTTGACTACACCGGAAAGAATAGCAAAATTAAATGAACAACAACAGGAAGTAATAGAAGATGAAATAAGGTCTTGCCTGGCAATCGCCCAACAGGAGTATCGTGTAGATTTATTCGGGTTTGGTGAAGCAATTCATCGTAAGTATCCTGAAGACTGGAAAACATTAAAGGATAAGTGGGAAGAAATATATCCGACTATTCTGGTTGAATTAAAGATTGCTACCAATATAAACCGTTATGGCATGATTTCTGAACCGGCTTTGAAAGAATAGAAAGGTGATAAGATGCTCGAAGGTGGAAAAATATCTTCATTACAATTAGTGTTATTGCTAATCGTTTCTAGGCTGATTATTGATCTAACCTTTAATTATGCCTTTCTTGCCCCCCCTGCTAATCAAGATGTATGGATATCCACAATCCTCTCGTTTCTCGTATCAATTATTCTGGTATTACCTATTATAATATTGGGTAAAAGGCATCCTAACATGACTATAATTCAGTATAGTGAATTACTATTAGGAAGAATTATTGGAAAAGTAATTGGATTATTGTACATATGCTCTTTTCTTCATGTTTCCGCGTATGAAGTGAGATTGTTCGGCGAGTATTTTACAGCAGCACCTATGCCTGAGACGCCGCTTCTCGTATTTTTGCTCCCCGTTGTATTAGTAGCCGCTTATGCAGCCTATAATGGACTTGAGGTAATTGGCAGAATGAGTGAGATAATCCTGCCAATTATCTTGATTACAATGCTAATGGCAGGATTTTTTTTCATTAATGACATGGAATTAAAAAATCTTAAACCTGTATTAGAGGAGGGAATACTCCCTGTACTTCTCGGTTCGGTTATTTCTGCTTCACGTGGTATTGAGCCATTATTATTGGCTATGCTCGGACCTTATCTAAATGTTAAAAAGAAAAAGGCGTCTTCCTATGTAATAGCGTTATTGATAGTTACTGTGATCCTTACTATTATTGATGTACAAATATTAGCATCTATTGGTGCAAATCAAGTTAAACATCTTTCTTTTCCCTATATAACCTTAATGCGAGAAATAAGCTTTGCCGATATTATTGAGAGAATTGACCTGATTTATGTGGGTATTTGGATTTTAGGAGTTATTTTGAAAGTATCCTTATATTTTTACCTTGCTGTTTTAGGTAGCGCCCAGCTGTTCAATTTGAAGTCCTATAAGTCGGTAGTTCTCCCAGTAGGAATGAGTATAGTATTAGTTTCGGTATTCCTATATCGCAATCTGGTACAGTTGTCTCAGTTTCTTTCATATAAAATTCTTAACCCCTATAACTTATTTTTTGTTTTAGCCATACCTTTATTTCTTTTAACTGTTTCCTTAATAAAAAAGAGTTCCAAAAAGTACAGTAAGAAGATGCAGACCTGAAAGTCGTAGTTAACACTTTTACGGAGATATAAACATATGATGAACGAGGAACAGTATGAAAGAGGTGTATAAGTTGGCGAGTTTACGGTTTAATTTTGATGGGGAACGGCGAACCGGGAAGACGACGCCGAACCAGAGGCGTGTACTGTCCCCTCTGTTTCCATATTCGGTTAGATATCCGGTTAGGAGATTTGTACCGGGTTTTTACGCTGTGCAGAGGGATACATATGAGCCTGCGAAAGAGCAAAAGGTTGAGCAAGATATAATTGTTGAGGATAACAATTATATACCAACAAGTGGAGAGGAACTAAATATTCCAGAGAAGAATGAAAATACGGTTGATCCGAAAATCATTGAGGATAAACCTTCAACAGAAACAGATTTTCAACATGAAAAAGAACAAACCACTAATAAACAGCAGGAAGAGAACTCAGAAGTTAATGTAAGTGAAAAGCTGATTACATTTTTGAATAGCTCCGAGACAGGATTAAATAAGGTTAAGGGTCATGTTGATAATGTTAGATTTATGGTTGAAGAAGTTACTTTCAAACTTGACAGTATGATGAGTATCCTTGATATTATACATAATAGCGAAGATAGGAGAATGAAGGGACCTCAGGCAACGATTTCCAGTCAGAAAGAATCTAAGGATACAATAGATGAAATACTGGAAATGTTGCAAAATCCGGCTATTCAGAGTATGTTGCGACAGTTCATGATGGGCATAATAGGAAAAAAGAATATATCCTATAAGCCGGAAAGCTAATCCGGCTTTTGTAATTATAGAAGGAGCAATGGAGATAACCTTTGAAAGTGACCAGTATAAAATCGAATATATTGCGGCAAATGAATGAATAAAGACAAGTAACAATTAATTCAAAGGATTCATAAAATGGTACAGAAGGGATAATCTCGTGTCAACGAGAGCAACAGTTTTATAAAAACATAACAAAAAAAGGAAAATAAAGGAGGTATTTTCAATGGTAGATAGTACTCAATTCGGTTGCTATGGTGGTTTTGGAGGAGGCTGGCTCTGGATAATTCTCATCATAATAATCATTTGTGTTCTTTGTCCTTTCTTATTCCGGCCGTGCTGTTAATAAAAAAGGAAATAAGTAAAAAGTAAGAAAATGAGCAGTTTAGAAATTAGAGTTTAAAAGCACAGTTTTATGCTGTGCTTTTTTTCAAAAGCTCATAAAGTGCCGTTCTTAGTATTTTCATTAACACTATTAATAATTTTTTTACATAGAATAAGGTGCAAATCTGTTTAAATGGAGGTGAAGGTATGAATAACTCTACTGCCAACAAATATAATACAGCTGAAAGCAAAGTATTAGATAGTATTAATGTTATGAGTACAAAAGCGAGTGAGATTAGAGACAAATGTAACACATTTCGATCGTTACTGGATGAAGGTAGCTATAAAATAGACGCGATATTAAATGTTGTTGATAAGCTCAAGACAAAAGAGCAGACCATATTAGAAGCCGGCGGGGATCAGGCAGCTATACAACAAATCACCGAGGAACAGATTGACAGTTTCTTGGAAATGTTAAAAACCCCAACATTTCAAAACCTGATTAAACAGATGTTACATAAATGGGCTACTTAAAAAAGGAACTAACCCTAGATTGAAAGTGTATTTCAATTTTTGGGTTAGTATTTTTTGTAATATTTGTAGGAGAAATAACTCAAACTATCTTCATGATAACAAGATTTATTATTTACGGGATATTGGGATGGACAATGGAAATATTGTGGACAGGTATGGGCTCTTTCCTAAAAGCTAATTGGGAGCTTCCGGGGGTTACCTATCTATGGATGTTTCCTATTTACGGATTAGCTGTCTTTATGGAGCCATTACAAGATAAAATGATAGAAATACCTTGGTACATTAGAGGAATTCTTTACGCTGGGGCAATCTTTGGCGTTGAATACCTGACTGGATGGATGCTAGATATGGTCTTGGGCAGTTGTCCGTGGGATTATAGCTATTCTACACCCTATCATCTGCATGGTTATATCAGACTTGATTATGCACCTGTTTGGTTTGTAGTCGGTTTATTATTAGAAAAAGTGCATAAGCTTCTTGATAGAATAAGATTATAGTTCTTGAACTCTGTAGCAAAAACGTATATTATCTGAATGGGATTATAGATTAAGAGACTAACTATATGAAGTCAAGTATATCCAAGTAAAAAACTGATTTAACGTAGATCAGACGAAATCTAAAATTAGGCA
>PHAD01000134.1 GCA_002841595.1 Firmicutes bacterium HGW-Firmicutes-12 | reverse complement strand
GCGCTTACTATGTTACTGAATTATCAGATATAATGGAGGGTGATAAATATGTTTTCTCGAATGAAAAGAGATATACAGGTTGTATTTGAGCGAGATCCTGCGGTAAAAGGGGCACTGGAAGTGGTATTATGCTATCCGGGATTTCATGCTATTATAATCCATAGATTGACCCATAAGCTTTACTGTAAAAAATTCTATGTTTTAGCTCGTTTTATTTCTCAGGTTAGTCGTTGGCTTACGCAGATTGAGATACATCCGGGGGCTAAAATTGGAGAAGGATTGTTTATTGACCATGGAGCAGGCGTAGTTATTGGAGAGACGACGGAAATAGGGGATAATGTGACCCTTTATCAAGGTGTTACACTAGGCGGTACAGGTAAAGAAAAAGGAAAGAGGCACCCAACTATAGGCAATAATGTCGTAATAAGTGCGGGAGCTAAGGTCCTAGGCTCGTTTAGGATAGGTGATAATGTGAGAATAGGAGCAGGCTCTGTAGTTCTAAAAGAGATTCCAGCTAATTGTACAGTAGTTGGTGTACCTGGAAGTATTGTAAAACGAGAAGACGGTAAGAAAGCAGAGAAACGGGGAGAAGATAAAAATCTTAAGGGAATTATAGATTTAGAGCACCATAATATGCCAGACCCAATTGCAGAAGCTATACTTAATCTGCACGAACATATTAAAACCATGGAAGAGAAAATAGAACGATTGGAGAGGGATTCGCGTGCTGAAAAATAAACTAAAGATGTATAACACTTTGACTGGGGAGAAAGAAGTTTTTAACTCGCTTGAACCGGGAAGGGTTAGTATGTATGTATGTGGACCTACAACATATAATTATATACACTTGGGGAATGCTAGGCCATTGGTTGTATTTGATACTGTAAGGCGTTTTTTGGAATACTTAGGCTACGAAGTAAAGTATGTGCAGAATTTTACTGATGTTGATGATAAAATAATAAGAAAGTCAAAAGAGGAAAATGTTAAACCACATGAGTTAGCTGAGCGGTTCATACGGGAATATTATCAAGATGCAGATGCTCTCCGTGTAAAAAGAGCTAACATCCATCCGCGGGTAAGTGAACATATGGATGAAATCATAAAATTCATTATGGGGCTTGTAGAAAAAGGTATTGCTTATGAGGTAGAAGGAGATGTCTATTTTTCAGTTTCGCGTTTTGCTGATTATGGCAAGTTATCGGGTCGCTCTCTGGAAGATCTACAAGCTGGGGCAAGGGTAGAGGTCGATGCGAGAAAAGATAATCCGGCAGACTTTGCCCTGTGGAAAAAGGTTAAAGTAGGTGAACCAAGCTGGGAAAGTCCTTGGGGTTACGGCAGGCCGGGCTGGCATATTGAGTGCTCGGCAATGTCTCATAAGTATCTAGGAGCTACCTTTGATATCCATGCGGGCGGCTGTGATCTAGTATTTCCTCATCACGAGAATGAAATAGCTCAATCTGAGGGGCTCTATGATGCGCCAATGGCCAGATACTGGTTACATAATGGATTTATAACAGTGAACCAAGAAAAAATGTCAAAATCCCTAGGCAACTTTTTTTTAGTAAGAGATATTTTACAAAAATTCTCGGCCAGTGTGATACGGTTCTACTTATTGTCGACTCATTACCGAAGTCCTTTGGATTTTGCTGATGATAAGTTAGAAAGTGCCCGAAAGGGACTGGAGAGATTACAGACATCCTATCGACTTTTGCAGGAGCATCTTGATCAAGGGAATATTATAGTAGAAACTAATCAAACTGACATTTTTGTTGAGTTTGATAAAGATATTAACGGATATCGCAAACAATTCTTAGATGCTATGAATGATGACTTTAACACAGCATTGGCTATAGCTGTATTGTTTGACTTTGCGCGTTCGATTAATACTATTATATCTAAGGGTAGAATTACTAGTAAGGAACAACAGATACTTGTGTCGGCTGCTAAAGTATATATTGAGCTGGCAGGAGTGTTAGGGCTAGAAATTGAAGAAGCGCAAGTTGAAGGAGGCTCTGACCTAGTGGATGGGTTAATGGAACTTGTTCTTAGTATTCGTAAGGAAGCAAGGGAAAAAAAGGATTACCAAACTTCAGATAAAATACGCGATACCCTCAAAAACTTGGGACTAATATTAGAGGATACACCTCAGGGAGTGCGTTGGAGAAGACAATAGGGGGGGATAATTTTGTGGATATTACCTCAGGTTGATTCCCGTGAAATGCCCGCACTAGCCTTAGCCTATATAGGAGATGCGGTTTATGAATTGTATGTAAGAGGTTATCTTGTAAGTAAAGGCATGAGGAAAGTCCAAAAGCTGCATGAGCAAGCATCGGGATTGGTACGGGCATCTCAGCAAGCAAGCTTTATAAGACTTTTGGATACACTGCTTACAGAAGAGGAACGGGATGTGGCTAGACGAGGCCGCAATGCTAAATCTGGTCATGTTCCTAAAAATGCAGAGATGTTAGAGTACCGCTTAAGCACTGCTTTCGAAGCTTTATTAGGCTACTTATTCTTGCAAAGGCGTGAAGAACGTATCAAAGAATTGATGGAACATCTTTTCACCCTACATGAGGCAGAGATTAGTGAAACCATATAAAGCGGGACTTATTTTGAGGAAGATAAAGCGAGACTAATACAGAAGTTGAATTTAGCGAGACTTATTTCGAGGATTGACACAACTTCCTCTTACGGTGTTTTAAGAGGGAGTCTTGTGGAAACCGAAGATAAAAAATATGTGGAGGGGATTATGGGTAGAAAAATCTTGTACGTTCGAATATTAAGGCATTCACCTGAACCGGAAGAGATAGTTGCTTTTGGAGCTAAACTCTGCTATTCTCCGATTGATGTGGACAAACTAGACACCGGTGTGCAAAGTAAGGAACAAGGGGATTTTATTAGTAAGCTAATGGAATTAGGGCACATGTCCCCACTAGAGCATGCAAGTTTTACGTTTGCCATAGAAGGAGTATCTAGGAGTCTATTGGCACAAATAACTCGTCATCGCATTGCTAGTTTCAGTGTGCAGTCTCAACGCTATGTATCTGAGCATTCCGCAAAAAGTGAGGGACAGGTCTTCGATTTTATACTTCCACCACGTATAGAAGCGCTGGGGGAAGAATACATCGAAATATACCAAAAACAGATGGAGAAAATCCAAGAATGGTATGATTTTTGGTTGGAAAAGCTAGAAGAGACAGGCGGACAAGGGAAAGAAGATGCTAGGTTCATTCTACCTAACGCTGCAGAGACCAAATTAATACTGACCATGAATGCTCGGGAGCTTTTACATTTCTTTAATTTGCGCTGTTGTAACAGGGCGCAGTGGGAAATTAGAAAACTGGCCGAACAGATGTTGCTAGAAGTTAAGAAAATTGCTCCAAATATATTTAAAAATGGAGGTCCGGAATGCTTAAGCGGGCCTTGCCCCGAAGGAAAAATGACCTGTGGAAAAGGTGCGGAGGTTAGAAGTAAATATGCACAGTTTAACTGAGGGTGGTTCTATGGATTATATATACGGGAGAAACCCGGTTATTGAAGCTTTACGGGCTGGGAGACCCATCAATAAAATAATGATAGCTAAAGGTTCCCATCATGGCTCAATAAAAGAAATAACAGCTTTAGCAAAGCAGCGTAATATTCTACTGCAGAATGTTGAGAAGAAACAGTTGGACTATTTTGCAGGTGACGAAGTTCACCAAGGGGTTTTAGCCCAAACGGCTTCCAAAGAGTACTGTGATTGGGAAGAAGTATTAGAAGAGGTTAGACTAAAGAATGAAGATCCGCTTTTTCTGATATTGGACGGGGTTGAAGACCCTCATAACCTTGGTGCAGTTTTACGTACTTCTGATGCGGCCGGTGTACACTGTGTAATTATTCCGAAACATAGGGCTGTTCCTTTGACTACAGGGGTAGCTAAGGCCTCGGCTGGAGCAATAGAGTTTGTACCTGTAGCTCGGGTGACGAATATAGCCCAGACGATTGACCGTTTAAAGGACAAGGGTTGTTGGATTATGGGCACAGATCCTGTCGCTAAGCAGAACTTGTTCTCAACAGATCTGAAGGGACCGCTTGTAATAGTATTGGGTAGCGAAAACAAAGGTTTGAGCAAGCTGGTAAAGGATAAATGCGATGTTTTGTTAAATATCCCTATGCAAGGCAAGTTAAACTCACTAAATGTTTCTGTAGCTGCTGCTGTAATATTATATGAAATAGTTAGGCAACGTACAGGTGATTATAAATGAGAAACAAGACGGAACTTTTGATTGTGGATGGGTATAACATTATTAATGCCTGGCCAGAATTAAACCGTCTTAAAAATGTAAGTTTTGAAGACGCGCGTCAAAAACTTATAGGAATATTAATAAATTATCAGGGCTTCAAGAATAGTAGGATAATTCTTGTTTTTGATGCACATCAGGTTAAGGGTGGTACGGAAAAAAGAGAGAAACACCTTTCGCTGGAGGTGATTTATACTCGCGAAGGGGAAACCGCAGATATGTGTATTGAGAGGATGGTGGGAGATCTGTCCTTTGATGGACATGTCTTTGTTGCAACATCGGATTGGATTGAGCAAAGCATTAGTTTCCAACGAGGGGCGTTTCGTATAACGGCAAAAGAACTGTATCAGGATATTACAAATACTCTGCAAGAAAACATGAAAACTGTCAGAGTTGAAAAAATTGGCTTTGGACTTCTACATTATAAATTGCCTGAAGATATCAAAGAGAAGCTTGAGGAATGGAGGCGCGGTAAGCTATGACCGTTCCTTTATCGTGCTTATGGAAGTATAACTTGACGTTTAGTTTAAAAGTCAGTTATAATAAACTCTGTTAAGAGACGAGCGTAAGAAGTGTTCAGACTATTGCAATAATATACCTTCTATCAAGCATACGGAGGCGAGATGTAGATGAGTTTAGGCGCGCAACGTGATATTATTGATTCCTTTGAGTATCTAGATGATGAGCATGTAGTGGATTTAGCAAGGGATGGAGATAATGGCGCCCTTGAATTTATGATTTATAAATACAAGAATTTTGTTAGAGCAAAAGCCCGGTCATATTTTTTAATTGGTGCAGATCGCGAGGATATTATACAAGAAGGTATGATAGGCTTATATAAAGCTATTCGCGATTTCCGATATGACAAGCTTTCATCCTTTCGGGCCTTTGCAGAACTCTGTATAACAAGGCAGATTATTACAGCTATAAAAACAGCAACAAGGCAGAAGCATATTCCTTTGAACTCATACGTTTCATTAAATAAACCCATTTATGATGAAGATTCAGATCGAACTTTGCTCGATGTAATAACCGGATCAAAAATAACCGACCCGGAAGAATTAATTATTAGTCGGGAAGAGTTCGATGATATTGAAGAAAAAATGGGTGAAATCCTTAGTTCCCTGGAATGGCAGGTTCTAATGTCTTATCTTGAAGGCAAGACTTATCAAGAAATTGCAGTAGAGCTTGAACGACATGTAAAATCAATTGATAATGCTCTGCAGAGAGTTAAAAGGAAGCTTGAAAGATATCTCGAGAAAAGAGATCAATAAGCCAATTGAATAAAAAGAAAAAAATACCATTATAAAAAACTTGACCGCTACGTACAGCATGTTATATAATATCCTTTGTTGGTCCATCGATGAACAAGATGGGCTATATTAAACACTAATATCGCGGGATGGAGCAGCTGGTAGCTCGTCGGGCTCATAACCCGAAGGTCGAAGGTTCAAGTCCTTCTCCCGCAACCAAAGGAATTAGGCTGGCGTAGCTCAGTAGGTAGAGCGTATCCTTGGTAAGGATAAGGTCACCGGTTCAATCCCGGTCGTCAGCTCCATTTATATAAAATGACAGCACAAATATGGCGGCGTAGCTCAGTTGGCTAGAGCATGCGGTTCATACCCGCAGTGTCCGGGGTTCAAATCCCTGCGCCGCCACCATATTATATCTAATACTTACAGAACTTGTTTGAAAAAGACGGGTTCTGTTTTGCAATGCAGCGGTTCTTAAACGTAAAACCTCCACGCAATAAGAGTCGGCGGCGAGATTGCTTTCCTATAAAGGATTACCTTGTTCTATTGACTAGTATTTGACAGTCTTAATTAAATATTGTAGAATATGTGAGCAGAAAAGACTATTAAGTCAAATCGGTTATTATTAAAAGTCGTGTTAAACAGCAACGTATAAGTTGTTTATAAGGAGGAAGGGAATAATGGCTAAGCAAAAATATGAGAGGATAAAACCTCACGTCAATGTAGGAACAATAGGGCACGT
>PHAD01000133.1 GCA_002841595.1 Firmicutes bacterium HGW-Firmicutes-12 | reverse complement strand
GCTGGCCGAAGAAACAGGACAGCCATTACGCTTGAAGTATCCATTGAAGTACTTGGATGAAATTAATACATCTGAAAATTTGAAAACCTTTCTGGACGATGTATCCAATGTCGGGTGGATTGGTTCCAAGTTTCCGCAAACCACCTTTGTGTTCGCCAGAAGCTTATTGAGTTATTATAACAGGGAAGGTGTTATGGGCGAAAACAATTTATATCATTTCTCTGGGGAGTGGAAACAAACTCTGCTTCAATGGTTTTATGCCAATCAAGACCCGCAAACAGGGTTCTGGGGACCAAAATCAAGATTAAGCGGTCAATTGTTGAGAAAGGATTTAACCAACACGGCTTCGATTATCAAGACATTCATAGATCGAAGCGGCAATGATATTCACAAAGCGTTTCCTTTACGATATAAGAAGGAAATGTTCAAAACGGCTCTTGTGGTTATGTCTGAACCCATGCCTGCTGCTGATGAATTGGATGAGTGGCATGAATGGTCCTTGAAAATGGGTAAAGGCACAATTATGCTGACAAGATATTTATGGGGAGATGCTTTGGAGGATGATAAAGCTAAGGCCCAAAGAATGATGGAAGATTATGTGAAAATAATCTTTGAAAAATATTATGTTTCAACGGAAGGAGCATTCAGCCATTACCCTGATTCGGAACACGCTACTTTGGACGGTACGGGCGGAAAAATGAATGAGTTTACCGACATGGGCTTTTTTTCGGCTGAAAAGCAAAAAAAATTATGGGGGGACCCTGAAGATAGTATCATAGATCTTGGAGTATACAACGTTACAACCCTTACAAAAAATGAGCTCGGGTTGATTGCGAATCATCCTGAAATAAATTCTCTCCGTTTTTATGATAAAATTCCTGACCTCAGTAATCTGACATCCGAAGTTTTCGCTGTTGCCTATCCCCAACAAATTTCTGTGCGGGATATAATGGATTTCACGCCCAAAGTGGAGCATTGGCTTAATACCACTTCGCAAAGCATGGGAAATTGGGTCTCTAAAGAGGAAACTATGCAAAGTATCAACGCATTGAATATTAAGGAAGTTCCTATTTATGAAGAAGGAATTTCATTGAAAATTATGGATGAGCTACTCCAAAAGAGAAACAGATTTGTTGTGCTTGGTTTTGATGCATTGCAGATTCCCAGATATAGAGTTATTTTAACTTATGTTCCAGCGGAAAACTTGTAACCTATCTTCTTTAAAGTTTGTATGTATTTAATAGTTCCGCTATTTTCAATCTTTTTCCTTAAATTAAGACCAAGTGCTGCTCAATATCTATAGTCAAATCTCCGATAAGCAGCTTATTGCTTTGTATGTATCCTGAATTATTCTCATACCAAGGATCGCGGACTACAACAGGTATGCCTTCACAACTTATGTAACCAGCCCGCCCAACGAACAGGATATATACTTTTATGAATTCGTGAAGCGTTCCGAGCTAATGGAAATAGGTCGCATAGTCTGTAGCCCTTGGCCAGTCAAGCTTACAATTCAGCGACTACCTGCAAGAGTTTAGGGCAGGTGAGGAGGAAGCGGGAAACCTCAAGCTGTCCGGATTCAGAAATGAGACCATAAATGGCTCCCTTTACAAAAATATATGTTCCAGCAAAACTTCCAAGCCTTCAAAGGTCAGAGACTGCACAGTCTCTGATTCTTTATGAACACGGTATTCTAGAATATCCTGGTCAGCGAAGAGGTAAGTATACACTTCTTTGCGCAAAGGGTTAACAATCCAATATTCTTTGATACCGCTGTATAAATAGAGATTCAGTTTTTTTAGCATATCCTTTTTCCTTGTTGATTCAGACAGAACCTCGACTACCAAGGTGGGTATACCTGTGTATCTGCGTCTTTCATCGATGTTCTCAGTATCGCAAATAATAATAATGTCTGGTTGAACGACATTCCTGTCGTTATCTCTGGTCAGTGTAACATCAAAGGGAGCAGTCAGCGGTCTGCATTTCTTTCCTTTAAACCAGTTGTAAAAAGCATTAGATATTTCCATAATGATATTTTGGTGGTCATAAGATGGGGAGGAAAGCAGGTATACTTCCCCGTCGATATACTCATAGCGGTTTTCGCTTTCCTCGGAGAGAATGAGAAAATCCTGATAGGATATTTTCTTATTCTTCCAGTCATAGTTTTGAGCCTTTTCGGCCACGGTTGGGCATTTGTCCGGCTCTTCTTGATATGGTTTAATAACGACAGCTCTTTTTCCGTTCTTTGTGACGATTATGTCTTCAAACTGTGCCAGTTTCAAATACTGGCCAAAATTGTTTTGAGCTTCAGTGGATGTTACTTCCATCAAACACACCTCCGTATTAGCTAAAATAATAAATTAGCTAATGCCACTATACATAATGGCATTGATGCTGTCAAATGGGATAATAGGATAGGTTATATAAGTACAGGAAGAGGAAATCGGCGATAAGATAATAGTAACCATAAAAGGCCTGGTCACTGAAGTTGGTGGACTGATGACCCATGGAGCAGTTATCGCACACATATACAGATCTTATAATGCCCACAAGTCGGACATAATTAATATAAATATCGCACTAAAAATTGCTACATATTGTCTAAAGTGGTATGATGTTGCTGGAGGTGAATATAATGACATCCATATATTATAAGGAAGGTATTGTGATAACTGCAACTGAGCTCAAACAAAGTTTTGGTAAATACTTGGATTGTGTTGAACAGCAAAATGATGTGGTGATAACAAAAAACGGCACTAAGATTGCCAGACTGACTCCCTATGTAACAGATATTGAACAATATTTTACAGTTAGAGAAAAGGCCTTGGACTACCAATATGGCGGAAAAAAAGTTTCCTATGAAGAGTTTATGGAGATTAGTGAAAAAAGCACATTGAGAATGGAACTTATCAATGGGGAAATTCATTTATTAGCTTCTCCTAGCATTGGGCATCAGGAAATATTAGGAAGGTTATATTTAATATTCAACGAGTATTTCAAAGATAAAAAATGCAGAGTGTTTTTAGCTCCTTTTGATGTGCATTTTAAAAAGAATGATATAGAAGAACCGGATGTTATGCAGCCCGATGTTTTGGCAGCTTGTGATTTAGATAATAATGTTACGGAAAAAGGAAAGTATATGGGTACTCCGACTTTAGTAATTGAAATTTTATCGGACAGTACGCGTAGTAAAGATATGATTGACAAATTGAACACCTATAGATTGTCAGGAGTTAAGGAATACTGGATTATTGATCAAAAACAAGGAAGTATTATGGTGTATGGTTTTGATAATTATGAAATTGAAACTTATAAGACTTATGAAAAAGGCAGTGTTGCAATATCATTGGTATTTAACGGCTTATCGACAGATGTTGAAAGTCTGTTTGAAGAATTGATAACTTTTAACTGACATTTTCCCTGATGAGTTATACCATGACATTATCGCTGATTAACAACAGTAAAGGACTTAATTCATAGAAGGAATACAGTATATATGATATAATATTTATTATAATTGATGCTCGGACTATAAAGTATGGTCCGAATACAGCAAATATAGTTTGAATTTCTAGTAGATTTCACCACATTTCAATCAAGAAGGTTTTAAATCAACGGAAAGAAGTGATTCGTTTGTCATTATTAAAAGTTGATCTGAAAAAATGTACTAAATGTGGGATGTGTGCTGAGGTGTGCCCTCGTCAAATAATTCACGTCTCAGAAAATGGGCCGGAAGTTATTGAAAAGGAATTCTGTATTGCCTGCGGGCATTGTGTGGCGATATGTCCTAATGCTGCTTTAGATAACCAGAGGAATCCGTTGAGTCAACAGATCTCCCTTGAGAAGAATTCTATACTAAATGAAACAGATGCTGCCACATTTCTTCGCTCCCGGCGCTCAATACGTAGTTTTAAAAAGAAGCCTGTAAGCCGTGAATCTATGCTTGAACTTCTGAATATTGCCCGTTATGCGCAAACCGGGGGCAATTCACAGGGATTAGCATATCTTGTTTTAGATAATCCGGAAATTATAGAGAGAATTAGCTCAGTCACTATGGACTGGATGTGTAAACAAGAAGGGTTAGGGCAATATGTCCACTACATTAACGTTTATAATCAAACTGGTAAAGATATGGTTTTACGGGGGGCTCCAAGTGTTGTGCTTGCCCTGGCAGAGGGAGGATTCAGATCTGGATGGGATAAGGCTTGTTATGCACTGACATATGCCGAACTTTATGCAACAACCCTAGGCTTGGGTACGTGTCGGGCAGGATTGCTGGAACAATGCGCTAAGAGTGAATATCAGCCACTTTTTGAGATACTTCGTATTCCACAAAGCAAAAAAGTTTGCGGGGCTCTTATGGTGGGATATCCGAAGTTCTCATATAAACGATTGGTGGAAAGAAACCCGCTGGAAGTGTTTTGGGGTTAAGCTTTTATACAATTGTTGTATACGTAAATATATGAGGTTTCGCACACATACTGATGATATAGGGAGGGAATTGAAGGAATGAAAATTTTAGTCCTGAACTGTGGAAGTTCGTCTATAAAGTTCCAGATATCAGAAATGCCCGAATACAAGGTTATTATTGAAGGTAGCGTTGAAAGAATAGGTTACGAAAATGCAGAACTAAAGTATACAGCAAAAAATGATAAAAAATTAATAATATGCCCGGTCAAAAATCATGAAGAGGGCATCAACTTAATACTTGATACCATTTTTAACAACAATGTTTTTGGAATAGAAAAAAGTGATATAGGCGCAATCGGGCACAGAGTAGTGCAGGGTGGGGACAAGCATAATGTTTCGGTTAGGATAGATCAGCCGGTAATTGACTACATAGAAAACATCAAAGAACTGGCCCCGCTTCACAATCCAAACAATCTGGCGGGAATTTATGCATGTCAAAAACTTCTGCCCGATGTTGTGCAGGCTGCAGTATTTGATAATGGATTTCATATGTCACTACCGGAGTCGACTTATATATATGGAATTCCGTATGAGTATTATAAAAAACACCATATAAGAAAATATGGGTTCCACGGTATAGCATTCAGGAGCATGGCTGAAGGGGTTGACACGGTTTTAAATGATTCTCATAAGAAGTATAAAATCGTGAACATGATGCTTGGAAGCGGCACAACGGCAAACGCTTTAAAATATGGTAAGTCCATTGAAGTAAGCACCGGCTTTACACCTCATGAAGGCCTTATACAGTCCACAAGGGCAGGAGACATTGATACCGCAGCAATCCTATATCTTATGAAGAAAGAGAATTTGTCCATAGATCAGACAGATGAAATAATAAATAAGAAAAGCGGATGGAAAGGCCTTTCGGGAATAAGCAACGATATGAGGGAAATATACGGTGAATCGCAATCCGGAAATGAAAGGGCAAGTCTTACTATAGATGCGGTATGTCACAGGTTTAAAAAATATGTGGGTGCATACAGCGCAATCATGGAAGGCATCGACATACTCTGTTTTTCAGGAGGGGTAGGACAAAATGCGTATTACATAAGGGAGAAAATATGCTGCGGTTTAGAATATATGGGAATTGAAATTGACTCGGACAAAAACAGAAGCTTAAGTGGCACCGGAATTGTAAGCAAAGACTCCTCGCGGGTAAAAATAATTGTTGTGCAAGCGAATGAAGAAAGAGTTATCGCTGAAGACACATACAGGCTTGCAAGAGTATAAAACAAACTAAAAAAAAATCCCACCCTTGGGATTTTTTTAGTTTAGCCGATAGAAGATAAGAATTAATAGCAGAACTATTATGTATTCAAATGCATAGTTATTTTATGCGTCAATATATATTCTTATTCTTTCCCGCTTCCTTCGCTGGTAAGATAGTTCGAGCAGTAGTCCGATCATGAAGGGAATGATTGTGAGCAGAATCATCCCTAGGAACAGCTCCCAAAACTCGGCCGGTGGGGTATCATTGTCATAAAAGACTAGTAGCCAGAGTAGTCCAGTAGGAATAAGCAGGATCCTGCTTGTCCATGCTTTCCAATTTTCCTTTTTTTGAACTAGGTACTTTCTGCCGTCGCTGTCGGTGATAACATCTTCCAAACGGTATTTTGAAACAGAATGCGGGTGCGATTGTCCATGGCTGGCAATCGCAGGAGAAACAAGTGACTGCGCTATTTGATCATCAGCAATTGACAGCTGTCTGCCACGGTGCAAAACCTTGTAACCGGCGTAGTAGATTATGGCTACCAGGGGCACAAAGAGTAAGGTAAGCAGGCTATCGGCGGAAACAAGGGTGTTATAAAGGGCGTGGGTAAGGT
>PHAD01000132.1 GCA_002841595.1 Firmicutes bacterium HGW-Firmicutes-12 | reverse complement strand
TCTTTATCCCTCCCTTGTAGCGAGCTTATTACCATACCTGCTCCATTTAGAGCCCCACAAGTTGCGCGACTAGTCAATCCGTATCCTGCAGCCAAAGCACAGCCAGACTTAATAACCGCATCATCAATACTGCCAAAAACATCCTGAATGGCTGCAATTACACATTGAGTGCAGTTTCCGTATCTCTGCAGATACTCATAGCCAAGCTGATAAGCCTTGTCAACCAACTCCCTTTTCTCGCTTTCTGAAAGATTAGTAAATTGATCCATGCATATCCCCCACCTTAGTTAATATTGTTTATTTTTATACCCTCTGTAAGTCCTTCTAACTGGGGATTAAGAATAACCTGGTCTCCTGCATTTAGCCCTTGCGTAATAACAACCTCCCGATCATTCTCCAAGCTCGTTATCACCTTTTGTACTTCAGCTTTATCCTCCCTAACAACCCATAGAGCATCACTTTCCTGATATGGAAATAGTGCTGTCTTGGGTACAATAAAACAATCCTCTTTAGTCTCGGTTGTGAATTGTATATCCAGCGCATAACCCGGTCTCAACAACGAATTCTGAGGTTCATCTAGCTTAATAGTGACTTTTATCCTCTGTTCAATCAAACCAAGGGCAGAGGTTTTTTCTATTGCAGACGAGGCAATTTGTTCAACCTCTCCCGCAAATATAAGATCCTCACCTTTGTTATCCTGAATTAAATCAACCTTCATCCCGCTAGAGATATTAGCCACATCTTCGGTTAATACATAAACCTCCACGCCGTAATCATTCTTTTGAATAATTGTCATGAGGTGTTCGCCGGCCATTGCTATCATCCCTTTTTTTAGATCCAACCCAGATACAATCCCCTCAATAGGAGCAATGACTTGGCTTTGCTCAATTTTATATTGCAACATATCAATCTGCGCATTAAGCGCATCTATTTGTCCAGGATAATACTGAGAATTCACCGTGTTCCAAGCATCTTCATACTCCTTAAGACTAATTGCACCGGCCTCATATAACTCTTTCATTTTATCCAAAGATATTTGTGACTTTTCCAGTTCATACTGGGCTATTATACTTTTTAACTGTGCTTGAAGTTGTTGCAGTTGAAAATATAGTTCGCTATTATCAAACGCTAGCAACAGTTTTCCTTTCTCAACCAACTGCCCCTCCGAAATAGGCAATTCTACAACTTTTCCACCATTGGCTGTATAAATCTTGTATTCGTCATTCGAGATTACTTTACCCTCTTCCTTGAAAGCTTTGGAAAATGTCCGGGGTTGAATTTCCAGTGTTTTTGCTTCAATACCTTGAGAATACTGCTGTAAGACAATAGCGACTATTGCTACAATTATTAGTAGACCCAGTATAAGTTTCCATTTCTTTTTCATAGATAGCAATCCCCTTTTTTGGTTTATCTTCGGTTTCCAGACGACTCCCTCTTTTTACATAGTAAGAGGGAGTTGTGTCAATCCTCGAAATAAGTCTCGCTAAATCCATCTGAATTAGTCTCGCTTTATTCTCCTGCCTTCAAAACATCTGCAATATGCAAAGCTTTTATCTTACTGGCTGCAGCTCTTTGAGCAATCCAAATCGAAGCAACCGTAATAACAAATCCTACTATTAAGGTCATACTTCCAAAAGATGACGGCATGCTATACACATCGTTGCTCAATGATTGCGCCAAAGCTACCAATAACAGCTTAGTCAAGGGTATACCCGCTAGCATACCAAAGATTGAAAGGAACCACTGTTCAAAGGTCACTACTGATAATACTTCTTTCGAGGTCATCCCAAGTACCATCATCGAGGCCAATTCACGGCTGCGTTCCGATACTGTAATAACAGATGAATTATAAATAATAGCAAAACCTACAATTATGCCAATCAACAGCATAATATAAATAGTTGCGGAATATGTCGCCATTAATTCTTTCAACTGCATAAGCATCTTATTGCGATCTTCTATACCGCTGATACCAACCGAATTATGATATTCCGTACGCAAATCAGTCACTTTTTCTTGATCCATGCTAAGCATCAAGGTAGTTACTATTTCACCTTGATTTAATACAGACTGTAAGTATTCAAGATCCATATAGGCGTTAACTCCCATATACTGTGGTACTATAGCAGTAACTTCAAGCTCATAGCGAAAATCAGGATCCTTTGCCATCATACTTTCAAAAATAATACTACTACCTACTTCTGCCCCCAACAACTGTGCCAAGCGATTAGAAAGCATTATTCCGTAAGGGGTTGTAAACAGCCGATTTCCATCATCATCAGATATCCTATGTAGCTCACTATCGGCAGGTAAACCTAAAATTACAACGTCCTTTTTATTCCATTTATATTTAAGAGTAGCTGGAATTTCTGCTTTACTTTCTAAACGTTTAACTCCAGGGAAACTCTTTAATTCTCTTTCTACAGAATCTTGATCCACGGGACGATTGAGCGAAATTTTTACATCATACACTTCCACTTTTTCATATTGGTCAAAAAGCATCTGCTCGGATAATTCCCACATTGACCAACATGATCCGAGAAGGGCAAAGGCAAACATTATTCCAACTATTATAAAAGCACTACGCCCTTTATGCCTGAACATATTGCGGACGGCCATCTTGCCCTGCACCGTAAGCATATTCCAAAAAAACTCAATTTTTTCTAATAATACGGCCTTACCGGCAATAGGAGCATTAGGGCGCATCGCTTCAGCCGGTTGTAGAGTCAGCACTTTTCTACAGCCACGGTACCCAGCAAATAGTGCAAAAACTAGACCTAGAAGTACACCCTCAATTATTGCCGCCGGTGAAAAGCCGCTGCTTAAATCAGGCATATTAAAATACATCTGATACATATTTGTAAATGGTCGCGCAAGAGCTACCCCTAATACTCCTCCTAAAAGACCGCCAGCCAAACCAATCACTAAAGCATATGACATATAATGAGCAATTATTTCCCTATTAGTATAGCCTAATGCTTTCATAACTCCAATTTGACCACGCTGGTTTTCAATCATACGTTTAAGCATGATATATAATATAACGCTAGCGACACTTAGAAAAAGAAGTGGTAAAGAAGTTCCCATATTCTTAAGCTGTTCAAGCTCCGTTGAAAGTATTATATTACTGGCCTGATCCTTTCTAGGATACATTGTCAATAAACCATATGATTCTAGCTCCGGCTTGAGCAGGTCCTCAATATTCTTATATTGACCGTCTGCTTTTAGTGTGAAAACTATATTATTAACCGTTGCCCTTTCCTGGAATAAGCCCTCCATGACTTTATACGGCATATAAGCAATACCAAATTCTTCGGGTTTTGGGAAAAGATCGCTGGTAGTGCGCATAGCATATACAAATTCAGGGCTACTCCCGACTCCTACTATGCTCAAACTTCTTTTCTTTCCCTCCGCTATGATTTGTATTTCATCATTTAACTCCAAACCATTAGCTGCAAAAAAATTATTATCTATCCAAATATTCATTTTCTCTTCATCCAGAGAAATCCCACGTTCAAGCGCTACTCCGTTTACTGGTTTATCTATTTTTGGATCAGTTGAAACAAGACGCAGATAAATATTATCTTCTCTACCAGGGATAAGAACTCTGACGTCTTTAATTAAACGTCCCTGTATTTCACGAATACCCTCAATATTCCTGAGGTCTTCTATTTTACTATAGGGCATGGCCTGGATATCGGCAAAGCCATCCGCAAAGTTCTGATTAAAATAAAAGGTATCCTTAGATAAGTTAAGATTATCCATAACCATGGAAAATGTAGTGAAAACCATCAAGCCAATAACCATGACGATTATACACGCAATATAAGAACCTCTATTGTCTTTTAAATCTCGTAACATCTTCCTCCACAACATTACCAAGTCACCTTCTCTGGGGGTAGTGGATTATCATGCGTTTCAATATTTACAAGTTTCCCATCTTTAAGGTAAAAAGTACGCTCTGCAATTTTGGCAATGGCATTATTATGAGTAATCAAAATAACCGTCTTGCCCGAATTTTCGCAAAAATCTTTTAAAAGCCTTAGAACCTGAATACTAGTATCAAAGTCTAACGCCCCGGTAGGTTCATCACACAAAAGTATATCAGGATTCTTCACGACAGCCCTTGCCAAGGCAATACGTTGTTGCTCACCACCTGATAGTTGAGCTGGAAAATGAGTGGCACGATCTGATAAACCCACCTTCTCCAACATCTCTGCTACCGAATAAGGATTACTGGCTATTTCAGCAGAAAGACTAATATTCTCATATGCAGTCAAACTGGGAATAAGGTTATAGAATTGAAAGACAAAACCGACATTATTTCTCCTATAATTGGTGAGCTTGTGTGAATCGGCATTATGCAAGGCAGTATTAAGGTAGTAAAGCTCTCCGTCACTGACTGTATCCATTCCGCCGATCGTATTAAGTAAAGTACTTTTACCAGAACCACTAGGTCCAAGGATAACCACAAATTCTCCTCTATATATTTCAAAGCTTGCTCCTTGCAGGGCTTTGACCGTAACTTCTCCCATTTGATAATATTTCCCGATGTTTCTGGCCTTAATAAGAGTTTCCATCTACTCACCTTCCTTTCCCCTATCCCTATTATATATAAACTATACCTATTCAAATCCCCCTGGTATCACACCTAATTACTTTTTCTTTTACTTTACTTGCTGTCATTTCAATATAAGATGGGCATCAGTTGTAATATCCTTCTTTAGTTATCATTTTAACAAAATTAAGTACACAACGCTATGATAGGATATATAAAATAATATTGTCCACACTAAGCTTATGATAATAGAAGTAGGTGATAAATATTAAACTCAATGAAACATATGAAATAATCATAATCGGCTGCGGACCTGCTGGTCTATCGGCAGCAATCAATGCCAACATACGGGAAAAAGAAATCCTTTTACTAGGAGGCGAATTTTGTACAGCTAGACTTTACAAGGCCCCGCACGTCGATAACTATTTAGGTTTCCAAGACATTAGCGGCAAGGAGCTACGCAGCAAATTTTTAGCCCATCTGAAAAAAACGGGAATAGAAATCCATAGTAGACAGGTAAGCTCCATTTTTTCTTCCGGAGAAAGTCTTCAGGCTATGATTGATGATGAGATAATAACTGCCCAAGCAATTATTCTGGCAACAGGATTATCGACACCTAAGTATATTGCTGGAGAACAAGAACTCGTAGGAAAAGGGATTAGCTACTGCGCCACATGTGACGCAGCTTTGTATAGAGGTAAAAATGTTATTGTATTAGGCGAAACAGAAGAAGCTGAGGAAGAAGCAAATTTTATGGTTAATATTTGCAATACGGTAAGTTACTTTTCCCTTTATGGCTCTCCACACGGTTTGAATGATAAAGTAAATATCATCAAGGGCAAACCCAAATCCATCCAAGGAAAAAGTACTTTTTCAGCCTTAGAAACAGAACAAGAAACCTATGAAGCAGACGGTCTTTTTATTATTCGCGAGGTTACGCCAGTCTCACAACTACTACCAGAGCTTAGCCTAGATAATAATTTTATCAAGGTAAATCACGATATGGCTACAAACCTTCCCGGAGTCTATGCTGCAGGCGACTGTACAGGTCCGCCTTTTCAGGTAGCAAAGTCTGTCGGTGAAGGCTTGGTCGCAGCTTTGAGTGCTGCAAAATATATCGACCACCTAGCCCGTACAACTAAACAAACTGTCAATGTATAAAGAGTATTTATAGTATAAAGAAAAACACCCGGTATTTTTTAGGCCGGATGTTGATAATACAAACATAAAACGATTCTGTTTATGAATTTATCATTATATTTACCCTTAATCTACTTTTTGGAAACTCTTATGAAGATATTTTCTGATCAGCAAGCTCTTCAACAATAGCTGCCACCACAGACATATCTTGAGGCCCATATCCTTTTTTCATAGCAGAATTAAACAATTGATGAGTAATGGTGCTTAGAAGAGCAGGTATCTTTAACTCATTAGTAAGACCCATGAATAAATCAACATCTTTTTGCATGTGACTGCAAGCGAAAATGACTTGTTCATATGTTCCATTAACAATGTTTTCTCCAAAAAGATCCAGAGCTCTACTATTTGCAGTACTTACTTTAAAGATATCGAGTATAGTTTGTGGTTTTAGACCAGCTTTTACACCTGTAGCAAAGGCTTCTGCCAATGCAACGGTATTCGCGGCCAGAACTATGTTGTTGCACATTTTGATTACTTGACCGGTTCCAATGCCACCAAGGTAGAAAATGTTACCACCAATCTGGTCGAAAATAGGTTTAACCTTTTCGAACATTTCAGGGTCTCCACCAGCCATGATAG
>PHAD01000131.1 GCA_002841595.1 Firmicutes bacterium HGW-Firmicutes-12 | reverse complement strand
CTATAAGAAAAAGGGCTGAAAAAACAATTGTACCGATGTGTGAGGATAAGGGAGGAACCTTCTATATATCTAGCCTCTCGGCAAGAACCATTGTTTATAAAGGGATGCTTACGGCAGAACAACTCAGACATTTCTATTTGGACCTTTCAGATCTAGATTATGTAACAGCTCTGGCTATGGTACATTCGCGTTTTAGCACCAACACATTCCCGAGCTGGGAGAGAGCGCATCCGAACAGGTTTATTGTTCATAACGGTGAAATCAATACAATCAGAGGCAATGTAAACTGGATGAAGGCAAGACAAAAAAGTATCGAATCACCTCTTTTTGATGATATATCGAAGGTCTATCCGATTATCGATGAAACAGGAAGTGACTCGGCTATGTTCGACAACTGTGTAGAATTTCTGCACTTAACCGGACGGTCTTTGCCTCATGCCGTGATGATGATGATTCCTGAACCATGGGAAAAGAACGGATTCATGTCTAAAGAAAAGAAGAGTTTCTATGAATTCCATAATTTTATAATGGAGCCATGGGACGGTCCTGCTGCTATGGCTTTTACGGATGGGGTAGTAATAGGTGGCGTGTTGGATAGAAACGGACTAAGACCTTCGAGATACTACGTAACAAAAGATGACAAAGTTATTCTTGCCTCTGAGGTGGGTGTTCTTGATATAAAGCCTGAAAATGTTAAATATAAAGGCAGATTGGAACCGGGCAGGATGCTGTTAATTGATACGGCAGAAAAGAGGATAATCTCGGATGAAGAAATAAAAGAAACTGTATCTGTAGCTAATCCTTATGAGGAATGGAATAAAAAGCATATTGAATATTTAAGCAAGATGGATATTGCAACAGAAAAGGATGAGTTGCTAAGAGAAGATCTTATCCAACAACAGAAGGTATTTGGTTATACTTATGAGGATATTAATAAAATAATTATTCCTATGGTGTTAAAAGGCGTAGATCCAGTCGGAGCTATGGGTATGGATTCCCCGCTGGCAGTTTTATCTGAGAAGCCTCAGATGCTCTACCTTTATTTTAAACAGCTCTTTGCACAAGTTACCAATCCTCCTATTGATGGAATACGCGAAGAAATCGTAACCTCAAGTAGTATCTTGCTTGGTGATACTGGGAATTTACTTGATCCTGCAGGAAAGGATGTAGCCAGCGTATATCTGGATCATCCGATTCTCACTAATGAACAGTTGATGACCATTAAGAAGCTTAATAATAAGAAGCTAAAATCGGTAGAAATCTCTATCTTATATAATGTCTCAGGTGGAGCAAGAATAATGGAGAAGGCCTTGGAAAGAATATTTAGGGAAGCAGACAAGGCTATCAATGATGGAGCCAACATCCTTATTTTGTCTGACCGAGGGGTAAATGAGAGTAAGGCAGCAATTCCTGCGCTTCTAGCATCTGCTGGCCTGCATCATCATCTCATCAGGAGAGAGATTAGAACTAGCGTTGGAATAGTTCTGGAATCAGGAGAACCCAGAGAAGTACACCATTTCTGTACATTGATTGGGTATGGGGTAACTGCTATTAACCCTTATATAGCTTTTGAAACTATTAAGGACCTTTCAGAAAAAGGCTTGTTAGAGGGATTTACGTATAAAAAGGCTAAAGACAATTATATTAAGGGCACGGTTAAAGGTGTGCTTAAAGTACTAACAAAGATGGGTATTTCAACAATAATGAGTTATCATGGAGCTCAAATATTTGAAGCCGTAGGTCTGAAGAAGGATCTCGTTGATAAATATTTTACAATGACTCCATCTAGATTAGAAGGCATAGGAATTGAAGAAATAGCTATCGAAAATCAAATGAGGCATGAAAGCGCCTATGATGAGAATTCACCTTATACAGATACACTTGAGATAGGGGGATATTTCCAGTGTAAGGATGACGGGGAAATTCATCTTTATAATCCTGAAACCATCTATATGCTGCAAAGAGCTGTTCGGGAAGGGAACTATAGTCTCTTCAAAGCGTATACTAAAAAAATAAATGATGAAAAGCTATACACATTAAGGAATGTGCTTGACTTTAATATTAATACAGATGACATTATTCCTATTGAGGAAGTGGAGTCTGTTGACACAATAGTAAAAAGATTTAAGACAGGGGCAATGTCCTACGGTTCCATCAGTAAGGAAGCCCACGAATGTTTGGCTATAGCCATGAACAGATTAGGTGGGAAAAGCAACACCGGTGAAGGTGGCGAGGACATTGAGAGATTCAAACTATTGCCTAACGGAGATTCTAAGAAAAGTGCTATTAAACAGGTTGCTTCAGGACGTTTCGGTGTAACTAGCAATTATCTGGTCAACGCTGAAGAGATTCAGATAAAAATGGCGCAGGGAGCAAAACCTGGCGAAGGCGGGCAGCTCCCAGGGGGCAAGGTTTATCCAGAAATTGCCAAAGTAAGACATTCTACTGCAGGTGTAGGTCTTATATCACCACCTCCGCACCATGATATCTATTCTATAGAAGACTTGGCTGAGCTTATCTATGACCTGAAGAATGCCAATAGAGATGCTAGGATTAACGTAAAGCTTGTTTCTGAAGTGGGCGTAGGTACAGTTGCTGCCGGGGTGGCCAAAGGAAAAGCTGATGTAATCCTTATTAGTGGCTACGACGGAGGGACAGGAGCTTCCCCGAGAACAAGTATTAGGAATGCCGGACTGCCATGGGAGCTCGGTCTTGCTGAGACTCATCAAACTTTGTTACTAAATAAGCTGAGGGATAGGGTTGTTCTTGAAACAGATGGCAAGCTCTTATCCGGAAAAGATGTCGTAGTTGCGGCGATGCTCGGGGCGGAGGAATTTGGCTTTGCTACAACACCGCTTATTGCGTTAGGCTGTATTATGATGAGGGTCTGTGATCTCAATACATGCCCTGTAGGTATAGCCACACAGGATGAAAACTTAAGAAAGAATTTCGTCGGAAAACCTGAGCATGTCGAGAATTTCATGAGATATGTTGCGCAGGAAATGCGAGAAATTATGGCTAAACTTGGCTTTAGAACAATAAATGAAATGGTTGGACGTACAGACAAACTTCGAACCAAAGAAAGTGCCAAGCACTGGAAGACTACTCAGCTGGATCTATCGAAAATCCTTTATCAGCCTTATGCGGGTGCGGATGTAGGAAGATACAATATGCAGTCTCAGAATCATATGCTGGAGAAATCATTGGATATGAAGAAGCTCTTAAGAATGTGTAAACCCGCCCTTGAAGACAAAAAATCAATCAGAGCTAAACTGAAGATAAATAACGTGGACAGGGTTGTAGGAACGATTGTCGGTAGTGAGATTTCCAAAAGATACGGTGAAGAAGGACTTCCTGAGGATACTATCAAGCTGACCTTTGTAGGGTCTGCTGGGCAGAGCTTTGGAGCCTTTGCTCCGAAAGGAATGTCACTTGAGCTCGAAGGCGATTCAAATGATTATATAGGCAAGGGGTTATCGGGGGGTAAGATAATAGTTTATCCTCCAATAGCTTCGGATTTTGAGCCTGATAAGAATATCCTAATTGGAAACGTCGCTTTTTACGGAGCAACTTCGGGGGAGGCTTATATCAATGGCATAGCCGGAGAAAGATTCTGCGTAAGGAATAGCGGTGTTAAAGCTGTTGTAGAAGGTGTGGGTGACCATGGCTGTGAATATATGACAGGTGGCCGAACGGTTATTCTGGGTAAGACAGGTAGGAACTTTGCCGCAGGGATGTCCGGAGGTATAGCATATATCCTTGATTTTGATGAAGCGTACTGCAATAAATCAATGGTATTGCTTGAAAGAATAGAGTCTGAAGAAGAAATGACTGGAATAAAAGAAATGATTAAAAAACATGTTGAGTACACCAACAGTGCAGTGGGCAAAAAAGTTCTGGCTGATTGGGAAAATTATGTACAAAGATTTACCAAGATAATACCGATAGATTTTAAACGTATGCTTGAGAATATTAACAAAGCATATGCAGCTGGACTAAGCGGTGAAGAGGCTCTAATGGACGCATTTGAAGAGAACTTCAGAGATGAAACCAGAATTTCGGGAAATTAAGGTGGGATAGGAATGGGAAAAGCAACAGGATTTCTAGAATACGAAAGAATTAATCCAAAAAAACGACCTCCTGAAGAAAGAATTAAAGACTGGAATGAAATCAAGCTGCCACAGGATCCTGAGATTGTGAAAATACAGGGTGCAAGATGTATGAACTGCGGAATACCTTTTTGTCAAGGAGGTATCTTGTTAAACGGCAAGGTTTCAGGTTGTCCTGTCCACAATCTTATTCCGGAATGGAATGAGCTAGTTTATAAAGGTCAGTGGGAAGAGGCTTATAAAAGGCTTATAAGAAACAATCCTTTCCCGGAGTTCACTTCAAGAGTATGTCCAGCCCCTTGTGAGGGAGCCTGTACAGAAGGCTATATTATGGAGTCTGTGACTATAAACAGTATTGAATATGAGATAATTGAAAAGGCCTTTAAAGAAGGCTGGGTAAAATCTAAAAAAGCCAAGGCAACCGGAAAAAATGTAGCTGTTGTAGGCTCTGGACCTTCGGGTCTGTCCACAGCATATTATTTAAATATAGTTGGCCATGATGTAACAGTATATGAGAGAAATGATCGAGCTGGGGGACTACTAATGTACGGTATTCCCAATATGAAGCTTGAAAAACGTTTCGTCGAAAGACGACTGGAGCTTATGAAGGAAGCAGGAATTAAATTTGTTTTCAATACTGAGGTTGGAAAAGACATCAGTACCCAGGAGTTGGTTGACAATTATGATGCTGTGGTGTTGTGTGCGGGGGCAACTAAGGCACGTGGACTTGATGTTGAAGGGAAGTATCTTAAGGGTGTGTATTATGCTGTAGACTTCCTCAAAGCGAATACGAAGAGTCTGCTTGATTCAAGTCTTCAGGATGCAAACTATATAAGCGCTAAAGACAAGAATGTGATAGTTATAGGTGGCGGAGATACCGGAACGGATTGTGTAGGAACATCTATTAGACATGGCTGTAAAAGCGTTAATCAGCTGGAAATATTGCCGGAACCTCCCAAAAAAAGAATAGAAAAGAATAATCCGTGGCCAGAATGGCCGACGAAGCTCAAGGTGGACTATGGGCAGGAAGAAGCTATCTACATGTATGGTAAGGACCCGAGAAATTATCTAGTATCCACAAAAAAGATTGTTGGAAATGAGTTGGGTGAGCTCAAAGAGGTCCATACTGTAAATGTGAACTGGGTTTTGGATGCTTCTGGAAGACGTATGCCTAAGGAAGTACCGGGCAGTGAGAAAATATGGGAAGCTGATCTTGTTCTTCTTGCTATGGGTTTTTTAGGGCCGGAAGATACTATACCTGATGAGCTTAAGCTGGAGAGAGATGCGCGAAGCAATGTGAAAGCGGAATTTGAGCTATTTGAGACGAATGTTGAGAAAGTATTTGCAGCAGGTGACATGAGAAGGGGTCAGAGTCTAGTTGTTTGGGGTCTCCAGGAAGGAAAACTTGCCGCTAGAGAAGTAGATAAATACCTGATGGGTAAAAGTGTAATTAAATAGTCAAATCAATAAATGAATAATCAAAAATAGAAGCTATAGCCTCAAACTATGCATAATTGTCAAATCATGCATAGTTTGAGGCTATATTTATTGTTCTGGAAGTATAAGAAGCGAGAGACAAATATTATTATGTATAAATATAATAATATTACAAAATAGAATTATTTTAGGAAAAATGAAATTATATGCAGGAAATGTCGAAAAAAGGTAGTATATAAATATGTGAAATAAATAGCATGAAATAAATTGCATGAAATAAATTGCATATTACTATACAAAGCGTATAAATACAAGGTATACAATATCAATATATTGCGTGCAAGAAAATTGGAGGGAAATAGTAATGAGAATGGGTGGACTAAGAGTTAAATTTATTTTAAGTTTTTTTATCCTTTTGACAATTCCCATGATAGTGTTGGGATATCTTTCTTATACGAAAGCAAGTACTACTTTGCAGGATGCGGTTGAAGGAGAGTTAATTAGTACTACAAAGCTGACAGCTGAACTAAAAGACCAGGTACTGGAAACAACCGAAGACTACATCACAGCACTAAGTAAAACGCCTGTATTGGCAGACGCCCTAACAAATTTGAATGAAGAGAATAGAATTGCAGCTTATCAATATTTAGCAGAGATGCGTAAAGAGAATGGTGAACTGCTGGAGAATCTATTACTTGTGAACAACGACGCGAAAGTTATTATAACCGATACCAGTCAGAATGAAAATCAAGACCTTTCTGATCGTGACTATGTGAAAGAAGCGTTGCGGGGTTCGAATTCGAAGAGCGAGATACTTGTTTCAAAAC
>PHAD01000130.1 GCA_002841595.1 Firmicutes bacterium HGW-Firmicutes-12 | reverse complement strand
TTATTATATTAACGGAGAATAACGCTACTATCCTGGATAAAGACAACCGCCCGATTGAGCGCTCTGTATTTTATGTAGAATGGGATACTGAGGCAGCAGAAAAGGGTGGCTATGAGCATTTTATGCTTAAAGAAATAATGGAGCAGCCTGAGGCTTTCAAAAAGACATTAACAGGCAGAATACAGGATAATAAGGTAAAGTTTTCAGAACTAGAATTCTCACAACAGCTGGTTCAAAGCTGGAAAAAGGTTTATATAATAGCTTGTGGAACTGCTTATCACTCCGGCTTGATTGGAAAGCCACTGATAGAAGAATTCCTTCATGTACCCGTTGAGGTTGAAGTAGCCTCTGAGTTCCGCTACCGTGAGCCCTTAGTAGATTCTAATACTTTGGCGATATTTATCAGCCAGTCAGGTGAAACAGCCGATACTTTAGCCGCGATGCGTGAAGCTAAAAGTAGAGGGGCGGCTACTTTAGCTATTACAAATGTTGTTGGTAGTTCAATTGCCCGAGCGGCTGATTATACCATCTATCTGTGGGCTGGGCCTGAGATTGCAGTCGCTTCTACCAAAGCCTATACGACAATGCTTATAGCCCAATACCTCTTGAGTATTTATTTGGCCCAGGTAAAAGGTACTATTCTAGAAGACAAGGCTGAAAGAATACTGAATGCTTTATTGGAGCTGCCGAATAAGACACAAGAGATTTTGGAGCAAAAGGAAAAGTATCTTAACCTGGCTGAAGGAATAAGAAATAGCGAGAATCTCTTTTTCATAGGTCGTGGGTATGATTATAATGTAGCCCAGGAAGGTGCTCTCAAGCTGAAAGAGATTTCCTATATTCACGCGGAAGCCTATGCTGCCGGGGAATTGAAACATGGGACTTTAGCTCTGGTTACCAAGGAGACGCCGGTAATTGCTATTGCTTTGCAGAATAAAACTTACGAAAAGACGCTAAGTAATATTAAAGAGGTTACTGCTCGTGATGCCTATGTTATCGGTGTAGCTAATGAGGGTGATACAGAAATATTAAAGACTGTCAACAATGCTATCTATATACCAAAGATTGAGAATATCGTCAGTCCGGTACTGGCCATAATTCCATTGCAGCTATTAGCATATTATGCGGCTGTGGTGCGCGGTTGTAATGTGGATCAACCTAGAAATTTAGCCAAGTCGGTAACGGTAGAGTAAGAATAGTATCAATATATTGAAAATAAATACAATGTTGATGTTCACTGATAATAAACTTCGGTGACAGAAAATAAACACTGGTGAAAATAAAAAATAGTATGGTAAAACCCGTTGGTGTAATCAGGAGAAATCCCGTAATATCGGCGGGTTTTTTGCGTCCAAAAAACGATCCATCGCGCCCAAAAAGAAAAATATAAATAATTTCTCATTGAATTTCCTGCCAGTACTACCAGTTAATATTATTTCTGAATGCTCATATTTAATAGCCATTTTTATCACCCTCAAATCTATATTTCAAAATATCTATCAACTAAATCATAACTAATAAGTATTCAAACTATTTCTTCCTATTTTTGTAATTCATGCCTAGTCCTATAAAGGTAATGCCTAAAACTAGATGTGTAATTCCCCAGACTGCTTGATTAGTACCAAAACTTATCACTGAAGCAATTATATTTATAATTCCTGTTAAAAAAAACAAGTAGCCAATAAGATTATTTTTCACACTAATACCCCTCTCTTTTTTAAAAGAATTTATATATAATTAATATTATGATAAAACCTATTTACTGCCTAATTATATTATAGAGAACTATTAGACAGCAACTCATTATAGGACACAGTAAACCCATGGTGAAGCAATGTAACATAATGGGGGATTTATGAAAGGGGTTTTTTATAATATGAAGGGGCTTGCAGTTGTTTTGTTTACGGGCTTTCTCTTGGCCTTCACCGGGGTTTTTGCCAGAATTTTGGACCAATGGTATCTTCCCTTGCAGCAAGTCATATTGCGTGATCTTATTGTTTTCTTATTTACTCTCATACTCATACGTCCACAAAAGAAAGAATACCTGTTGTGGCGAGAGAACGCCTTATCTCCACTTGCCTTTGGTTTGGCCTATGCGCTCACCCTTCTATTTTTTACCTTATCGATTTTGAACACCAGTTTCCTTGTGTCTATATCTGCTTTGTATGCCAGCAGCATTATCACCTCGCTTATAATCGAAAGATTTCGCTACGGTTATGCATTGCGGTTTTCCGATCTCTTATCGGCTAGCTTAGCTATATTGGGTATCGCATTTTTTGCCTTGGAAGGGTCAAGCTCTGGTCTTAACATGGGCACTATTTACGGCCTTCTCACCGGTAGTTTTTTTTCTCTAGCTAATTGCTTGCGTAAAGACATGGCAATGAAGATTTCCACTGTTGTCATCGTAAGAACTCAGTCTGGGGTTGGAATTGTAGTATATGCTTTTTTGAACTTAGTGTTTGGTTCATGGCAAGTGGTCAATTGGCAACCGCTATCTCTTCTCTTTGTTATTGGATATGCCTTAACTTATTTAGCCATTGCGGTCTTACTCGTGTGGAGCTTCAAGATTATGGAGTTCACCAAAGCTAGTCTAATTCTATCTTCAGAGCTTATTTTTGCAGCAATACTAGGACTTGTTATTTACGGGGAAATACCGACCTTATTCCACGGCTTGGGTTCTGTTCTCATAATGGGGGCATGCTTTATTCCTCAGTCAGTTAAAGGGGAAGATGAAAATAAACACATATGTATATATGAAAATAATTAAAAGGATATATAGAACATAATGGTAGAATATTGTAGAATAGTGTAGAAATAGACTGTTCTACATCAAGGATACTAGAAGTATAAGGAGGTAACTATTGTTGTTGAAAAAGACTTTTTCCTACATGCAAAAAGCCAATAAGAGTGTGTTGTTTATTTGCTTGGCAGTAATGGTTTTAGCTGATGCTGCTATTTCTATGGAATATTTACGTGGTAATAGGACGCTTCTAGTTACTGCAACAGTCTTGGTTTTAGTACAAGGATCAATGCTTATATCACTTTTTATCTATAGAAGAAATTCGGAAAGTAAGATAATTCGTGAAATAGTATTTGTATCCTATACAGCAGCATGGTTTATTATTTTTATTTCCAGTAAGTTCTACCTCACTTTTGCTTTTATTTTTCCTTTTACTATTGCTTATAGTTTGTATTCAGATAAGCGATTTATGGTCAGGGTATCCATTGTTCAAATGCTTATTATTGTGATTAGAGTAATTAATGACATTCAAAACGGAGCGACTCAACCCTCAGATATAACTAATTATATGCTTTTGATTATTTTGAGTTTGCTATTTTGTATCAGCACTTATATGGCTACCGCATCGTATGCAGTAATAAGTGATGAGCTAAGCCGTAATTTAGAAGAAATAAAAAAGGCTAAAGATGTTCAAGATACTTTGATTGATGTAGTGGTAGATACGGCTAAGATACTTGATGAATGTACAGAAGAAGTAGCCCAAATTGTAAATGATATCTCTAATAATTCGCAAGCAGTAGCACAGATAATCCAAGACATTGCGAGGAATTCCACCAACATTGCAGAGAGCATTCATACTCAGTCTACTTATGGTGAAAGAATACAGACAAAGATAGTCCACACTACTGAAGTAACACAAGCAATTGATGCTGCGGCTGGTCATTCGGTAGAAATAACATCTCGTGGACAAAGTATTTTCGATAAATTTATGGCAGTAGATTCTTCACGTAATACTGCTGTTGAATCAGTTTATCAGAGCATAGAAGACTTGTCTGTTAAATCTATTGGTATCGAGAGGATATTAGAAAATATACGGGGGATATCGGAACAAACTAATCTTTTAGCTCTTAATGCAGCGATAGAAGCAGCTAGGGCTGGGGAAGCCGGATATGGCTTCGCTGTAGTTGCAGAGGAGGTAAGGAAACTTGCCGAAGAAAGCAGGTCATTTGCCGAGGAAATTGTTGTAATTATTCAAAGTTTTAAGGAAGAGACAGCTAAGTCAGCAGCAGCGGTCAAAGAGCTAACAGATAGTAGTAAGGCACAAAGTATTCAATTAGCCCAGACAGCCCAAATACTTAAAGAAACAGTTGAAAATGCCACAAGCTTAAGGCAACAGATTAAAAATGTGAACCAAGAGATGCAGGAAGTACATAATGCTAATGGTGAGATTGTAAAGGCAATTAACGGGATTTCCTTATCTACTACAGAAAGTATGAGTAATGCAGAAGAAGCTACCGCCATTACAGAAGAGCATGCCTCACAAATAGCTTATGCTATGAGTTTGATTGATAGGCTGGTAGAGACAAACCAGAAAATGAAGACATATCTATAAGTAAGGAATTTTTATAAAATAAGAAGTAGTCGGATGGAAGATGAGTTAAGCTCTCATCTTCTTTTAATTTTATTCTTTTGTTGACATATATAGAATATCTATATAATATATATATGTAGATAATCTATATATGGAAGGGATGTAAAGCTATGGCTATTAACAAAAGCTTGCTGAGTGGAAGCACAACACTACTCATCTTAAAGTTACTTGAAGATAAAGATATGTATGGTTATCAGATGATTGAAGTGCTTACAAATAGGTCAGATAATACTTTTTCATTAAAGGCGGGAACACTTTATCCATTGCTACATAACCTTGAACACCAGGGAATGATAAACTCTTATGACGAAAATACAGATAGTGCAAGGGTAAGGAAATATTACAGTATTACAAAGAAAGGCAAGGGGATGCTTGCTGAGAAACAAAATGAATGGAAAGCGTACACTTCTTTTGTTAATCGCATTTTGCATGGGGGTGTAAATTTTGCAAAAGTCAATTAAGATAAGCAAATACATACAAACTGTTTGTGAGCAAATTAGATGGAGAATAGCTCATAGTGTTATTTCAGAAGAAATAGAAAACCACATAATTGACCAAACAAATGCATTTATTGAGAAGGGATTAGACAAAGAGGCGGCGATAGTTCAAGCGATAGAGGAAATGGGGGATCCTGTTCTTGTTGGCACAGAGCTTGATCGCACACATAGACCTAAAATAGAGTGGAGTATAATTGTATTGACAGGAATTGCCCTTTTGCTTGGTTTTGTTATCAGAACCTTTGTTATAGAAAATACTACTGCGCCATGGTTATTAGCTAATAGTATAATAAGCACAGTGCTTGGGATAGGATTTATGATAAGTGCATATTTCTTAGATTTTACAATTATAGGGAAGAGACCTAAAGCTATCTATTTTGGACTTGTTATCTTAACTACTACACTAATGCTAGTCTCCCCTGTTATTAATGGACAATATAGTTATATTCCCTTTATATTATTGCTTTTTCCAACTGCCTTTGCAGGATTAATTTATAGTATGAGAAGCAAAGGATATCTTGGAATTGTTTTAAGCGGGTTGTTCTTAGCTGTACCCATATTTATCGGCATGGTTGTTCCCAGTTTTTCTAGTGTTGGTTTATACTCATTCACGTGCCTTATACTACTAACATTAGCTATCGTAAAGGGCTGGTTTAATGTTAATAGATTTATATCAATGCTACTCGTTTATATTCCAAGTATTATTACAGCAATAGTTTTTATTTTGACAATTATTATGAGTAGTCCTTACCGTTGGCAAAGACTACAAAATGCTCTAGACCCATCACTTGATTCAAGGGGTGCAGGATATATTGCAACAATAACAAGAGACATCATAAAAGGTGCTAAATTGTTCGGACCAGGAGAAGTAGTATTAAACCCTGGCATTGTATTGCCGGAATTACACACTAATAGTTTGTTGACATATTTGATACATGAGTTTGGCTGGATTTCGTTTATTGTTATAATCACCGTCATTTTAGGATTAATTGTTCGTTCCTTTATGCTTTGCACTATGCAAAAAAGTATTCTGGGGAGATTAGTAGCTACGTCTGTCTTAATAACCCTTACAACGCAGGTAGCATTATATGTGGCATACAATTTGGGGTTTCAACTATTCTCGCCACTAACACTTCCACTCATTTCTTATGGTGGAACAGCTACGGTAATAAATATGATTCACATTGGAATATTGCTTTCAGTATTGAAATCAGGTGATTTGGTTCGTGATAACATAATAATTGACGAAAGAAAAAACAATCTATTTGAGATTGTTGACGGTAAAATAATTATTAATTTGAATCTTAAATAGTAGCTAAAACGAAACTTAACAAATAGTTAACAGAGTCTAAATAATTAAGAGATGAAAAAGGAGAATAAATAATATATAGTAGTATATGAGTGAAATCGAATATAAGAATATGAAGAGAGGGGATTTGAATAAAACAAGTTGATATATTTAAAGCGTTGGGTGATGATAATCGTATGCGTATTGTCAACATATTAATG
>PHAD01000129.1 GCA_002841595.1 Firmicutes bacterium HGW-Firmicutes-12 | reverse complement strand
TAAGTTTGACCTGCATCCACCCAACCACTAACCGTTATCTCTTTATTCTCGTAAAACTCTTCAACAATTATCTCGTCCTCTCTCGAATAGCTGAGAGTATCTTTGATATGAAGACGAATATCCTCTATGGTATTAAGCTTATAGATGCCTCTTTGCCCTTGACTGTCAAGCGGTTTAATAACAACAGGAAAGTTCAATCCTGCAAGCTCTAGATCCATAAACCCCTCCTTAATAAACCGGTAAGGGGCTACAGGGATTCCATTATCCATGAGTATTTGCTTCATTATCCTTTTATTGGTAACCGCTAGGGCAGTCTGCGTATCAATGAAACTAGGCAGACCAAGAACCTCTGCTACGCTTGCCGCAGTATAAACCGGTTGATCCGTACCTAATGTCATAACCCCATCAACTTTATACTTCTTAGCTATTTCAATATTTTTCTCAACGTCAAAGGTACTTTCCAGCTCTTTGTAATCTGCGTATTTTTTCCCCGGAGCGTCGGGATAATAGTCTGAAACAATTACTGAATGACCCATTTCTTTAGCTCTTTTTATGGCTTGCAGTTGGGCATTCCCGCCCCCCAATATCAATAATTTCATAGCTAATCGACCCTCACACAATTTTTTTAGCGATTACATAATTCGGTTGACTTAATTTCTTGTTTCGATTGGGGAATAAATAATATCTTACAAACATCTGAACAAGCAATCCACCCAGTTTTCTAAGGTTATAGTTAGACCTGCCATACTTTCTTTTTTCATGAGAGACGAGCAAATTTACAGGTTTTTTGGCACCTTGCAGAAAAAGAGCTGAAATATATACGAACCCTTCACTATCTCCTAAATCAGCTTGAAGCACTTCTCTTTTTATAGCTCTGAAGCTGCTGATTTTCAACGTGGAAGGCTTTAATCCAAGCATGTTAAAAAAAAGATCGATAACTCTTGTTCCAACATTACGAAATAAAGGATGCTTTTTATCTAGCGGTATCCCAAATACGAGATCATATCCCTCGTCTATTTTTTCTATTAATTTGGGTATCTCATGCGGAGGGTGCTGTAGATCATCATCTATTGTGATTAGTACTTCACCTTGGGCAAGCTGCAGTCCACATAGAATCGCATTTTGCTGACCTGCGTTATTTGCTAATTTTATGATCTTGACTCTGTCATCCCTTTTACGAATATCTTCCAAAATCACAAAGCTATTGTCCTTACTCCCATCGTCTACCATAATTATTTCATAATCGTATTTTAAGCCTTTGAGCACTTGGTTAAGCTCAAGATATAACAGCTCCAGTGTTCTTTTGGCATTATAAACCGGGATTATTATAGACAAGTATGATTTCATTGTTAGTTTCCTTTCGTTAATATCTCCAGCAATGCTTTTACGACATATTCACATTCCGGTCTTGTCATGCCAGCATAAAGGGGTAAGCGCAACAAGCCTGCACTAACTCTTTCCGTGACTGGTAGCTGCCCGACCCATCCTCCTAGTGACTGACCCATCGGGGACAAATGTAGCGGAACAAAGTGAGTAAAAGCGTCAATCCCTTTTTCCTTTAAGCCTTTTTGTACCCTTAATCTTTCTTGACTAGACGATAAGATAATATAAAAGAGATGATAGTTAGAATCATAACCAAGGGGTATCTTAATAATTCTTAAGCTTTCCTTAGCGAAAGTAGCTAACTTCTCATAATAGAAATCATATATCTTTTTCCTTAAAGCTGTTATTTCATCCATAGCTTCCAATTGGGCGCTAAGCAAAGCCATTAGTAAATCGGAGGGTGTATAATTAGATCCCCAGTCAACCCAAGAATACTGCTCCACTTCCCCCTGCAAAAACCTCTCCCGGTCTGTTCCCTTTTGCCTTATTACCTTTGCCTTTTCCCAAATAGCTTCATTTGTCGTATTGACTAGCAAAGCTCCGCCTTCACCACTAATATAATTCTTGGTGGCATGAAAGCTCAAACAACCCATATCTCCTAATGTACCTAAATACTTTTCATGATACTTAGCATTTACTCCTTGAGCGGCATCTTCAACTACTAGGAGCTTATGGCAACGAGCTATTTCCATAATTCGATCCATATTACAGGCCACTCCACCATAATGGACAGGAAATATTGCTTTTACCCTAGGGGTTAGTTTACGAATAACATCATCAGGATCAAGGGTAAGCGTCCTTTCATCAATATCAGCAAAAACAGGTTTCGCGCCATACATTAGAATAGAATTAGCTGTTGAAGGAAAGGTATACGAGGGCATAATAACCTCATCTCCAGGTCTTAATCCTAGAAGATTTGCCGCCATCTCCAACGCATGCGTACCAGAGGTCGTCATCAGCACTCTGCGGCAGCCTATTCTTTCTTCTATAAGTTCTGCTGCTTTTTGTGTATAAATGCCATCACCGCTGGTCCTTTTTGCCAGTGCATCCTGGATATATTCTATTTCTTGACCTGTATAATAGGGTTGGTTAAATGGTATTTGCACCATGTTCACCTTCTAATCTCATTATTTATACTAAAGAGGATATCATTAGCCTCCCTATATGCTTCATAGGTTCCGGCATCGATCCACTCGCCTTCCAGAACATCATAGGTTAACTTTCCCCTAGCTATATATTCATTATTAACAGGAGTAATTTCTAATTCACCTCTGCTGGATAGTCCTATACTCCTAATAATGTCATATACCTGAGAATCATAGAAATACATACCAATAACTGCAAACTGATTGAGTGAATTAAGGGGTTTTTCTTCAATACTAATTATACTTTGCTCATCTATTGATGCTATGCCATAGCGACTAGGATCAGCTACCTTCTTTAATAGTACTTTTGCTCCCCCACCTTGTCTTTCAAAGACTCTCACATAAGGCTTTATGCTATTTGCAGCAATATTATCTCCAAGAATAACGGTAATGTTTTCGCCCTTTGTAAAGTCTTCACATAGAAGCAAAGCATGCGCAATTCCCCGTGGCTCATCCTGAACACGGAAGGTAAAGTCGCACCCCAACTCCTTTCCACTTCCTAAGAGTCTTCTAAATTCACCGGCATACTCTTTTGCCGTTACAACGATAATATCTGTTATACCTGCTGATATTAACTGTTTAACGGGATTGAATACCATTGGCTCTTTGCCAACAGGAAGCAGGTGTTTATTTGTTATTTTGGTTAATGGTGAGAGTCTTGTTCCTCGTCCTCCGGCCAAGATAACTCCTTTCATAATCGTCCCCCTTCCGTTAGACTTTTAAGAGCCCTCTTTCCAGGTACCATTCAACAGTTTCTCTCAACCCTTCATCAAAATGAAGTCTGGGCATCCATCCTAGCTCTTTTTTGATCTTATCCCAGTTTGATGCATACCTTTTGTCATGACCTTTTCTATCTTCAACAAATTCTATTAGCTCCGCTCTCGCTTTCGTAAGAACTCTTTTCTCCTTGGATAATTCCATCAATAAGGCAAGCAGCAACTCAGCTATCTCTAGATTTTGTCTTTCGTCACCAGTTCCCACATTATATACTTCCCCATTCCTTCCCTCGTGTAAGACCATATCTATCGCTCTACAGTAATCCTTGACATGAAGCCATTCGCGAGTGTTTGTCCCGTCACCATAAAGGGGCAATGGCTTTCCCAATCTGTAGTTTCTTATTAATAATGGTATTAGTTTTTCTGAGTATTGATGGGTTCCATAATTATTAGATGACCTGATAATATTCATAGGTAATCCAAAGGTTTTATTATAGGAATGAACCAATAAGTCTGCAGCCCCCTTGCTTGCTGCATAGGGGCTACTAGGTTTTAATGAACTATCTTCTTTAAATGGTTCAGCGCCGGGTTCCAAGGGTCCGTAGACCTCGTCAGTCGATATCTGTACATACTTTCTTATATTACAAGAAAGTGACGCTTGAAGCAGTACCTGAGTACCTGCTATATTCGTTGTGATGAACGGAACAGCATCCGCGATGCTGCGATCGACGTGGGATTCAGCGGCAAAATTCACAACATAAGCAGGAGAGAACTTCGCAAATATCTGCTTGATTGCTTCGGCATTAGATATATCTTCATGGATGAAAACATAGTTCCTCTCAGCTTGGATATCTTCAAGATTCTTTAAATTTCCTGCATAAGTGAGCTTATCTATATTTATTATTAAGCTTTCTTTGTTCTTTTTCATGAGGTGACGTATAAAGTGAGATCCAATGAAGCCTGCTCCACCTGTAACAATATAAACTTCCATATGCCCTCCAACCAATAATATAATGATATAATGTATTTAAACATATTTTTGAAAGCGAGAGCTTATTATGATTGAAATAGATTGTCTAGGCGAAATGTGCCCTATCCCTTTATTAAAGGCAAAGGAAGCCTTCAAAACAATCCAATCTGGAGAAACAGTCAAAATAATAACTGATCACAGCTGTGTTCATCAGAATATTCTAGACCATTTCAATAGGTCCAAAATTAGTATAGAGGATGATGAGGTCATTAACGGTGTCTGGGAAATAATTATTACCAAGCTTTAAACTACACTAATTTAGAATAGATCCCCTCTAAAATAAAGCCCTTGTCTTTAGCAAAAACTTTTTTCCCCGATCTTTTTGAAAAAACTTATACAGTTTTTGACACAACGCCTTATCTCTTTATCCTGCTTATAAACTAAATAAATTTCATAATTCATATCAAGTTCCTTTACTTTTACTTCTTTGAGCTGTTGACTATACAGCTCTTTTTTTACGGAAACATAGGGTAGTATGGAGATACCATAACCTTTAATAACAGTTGATTTTATAGATTCTATAGAATCTAGACTTAACAGTATATTAAAGTCATTAAGATCGTAGTCCGACTTCTGAAAATGAGAACGTATCTCTTGCGTGACTTTAAACCTATCCAAGAGCAATATAAGTTGATAGTTTAAGAGGTCCTTCAGTACTACTTCATTATCTATAGTTATGCCCTGAGAAGCCACGACAACTAACCGATCCACACCCACTCTAGCGGCTTGCAGGCTGGACTCATAGGGCATGCCATGTATAAAACCGAAATCACTCACTTCATTAATGACACTGTGTTCTACCTCTTCCGATAAATTCGTCGATAAGCAAATCTTGTACCCCGGGTATTCCTCTTTCATTGTATATATTGTGCAGGGCAACGAGTATGTTGCTATCGTAGGTGAAGAATCTATCCTAACCGTATTATTAGTAGTATCTATGACAGTTAAATCCTCCAACATATTGTCATAAGACTTTATTAATGTTTTTGAGTACTTTTGGACAATGCGACCTGCCTCTGTGAGAGCAACACCTTTATTACTTCGATTTAGAAGCTTATATCCTAATACTTCCTCCAATTTCTGTATTTGCTGACTCAATGCAGGCTGTGATATATGGCTATTACTGGCTACTCTAGATATACTGCCTATGTTAGCTACAGCATGAAAGTACTTAAGACTTTCAATATTCATCCGGTTCCCTCCCTCAACAGTTCATATGTGGCAATTTGGTTTGCTATACTTTTCACAAAATTTATCTAACAATTATAATATCACAATTTTCCGTTATAAGGAATGTTTATATAGTACTATAAACATTCCTTATATTACATAATGACAATTGATAGTGAAAATTTTCATTAGCGTGTTATAATCTAACTAATCATTCAAATATATTGATTTTACGAACAATCGTTTGTGAAATCAATAGCATGAAATCTGTTTGAGTAAGGGGTGTGTCCATGACAGAACCAAATACTGCTTCTTCCATCTCTACCCGATCGAGAACGGGTTCCAAAAAAAAGCCCAAGAAAAACCAGGTGCCCATCGGTATAGCACTCTTCGTTGTTATGATAGCCTTTGGTCTCTACCTTGCACCTAAATCTCCGTATCTAAGTATTTTCTGGTTAGTAGGTTCATGTTTTGGTTTTATTCTACAAAGATCACGTTTTTGCTTTACTGCCTCCATGAGGGATCCATCCTTAACTGGAAGTACCAGCGTCACAAGAGCTGTATTAATTGCCTTTGCGATAACTACAATAGGATTTACAGCTATTAAGTATGGCGCTTACCTCAAAGGACTACCTATTCCAGGCCAGAGTTTTGTTGTTCCTATAAGCCTAGCCACTGCCATAGGTGCCTTTATCTTCGGTATTGGTATGGTTATTGCCGGGGGTTGCGCCTCTGGAACCCTAATGAGGGTTGGTGAAGGATTTACAATGCAAATACTCGCCCTATTTTTCTTTGTAGTAGGTTCGTTATGGGGAGCACATGATTTCGGCTGGTGGAAATTAAACTTTATTGTTAAAGGACCAACCGTGTTTTTGCCTGACATCTTTGGCTGGTTTGGGGCAGTTGCTATTCAACTACTATTTATCGCGGTCTTGTTCATCTTAGCTGACAAATGGGAAAACAGAAAAACAGAGTTTTAAATTAAAATTAAACATAAAAACAAGGAGGAATTCTAAATGAAAGAAGTAAGATTAGATTGTCTTGGAGAAGCTTGCCCAGTACCTCTGGTGAAAGCAGAAAACAAAATGAAAGAACTGGAAATTGGAGATATTTTAATAGTTGAAATCGACCACAGTTGTGCCATGAAAAACGTTCCGGAATGGGGTAGAAAACAAGGCTACAATGTGGAAATTGAAGAAGTTGACGATGGAGAATGGGAAGTTTTCATGGAGAAAACAAAATAACCTATTTTAGGGGTGGTATACCTTGAATTTAAAGGAAAATAAGTTTTATCAACTTTGGTTCAAAAATGCTTGGACTTATGTGACCGGTGCAATTTTACTATCAATATTCCAAATTGTTATGTTTGCAACTTCAGACAACCCTTGGGGCGTAAGCGGTACCCTAGCTAACTGGGGTGCATGGTTATATCAACTTGTGGGTGGAAGTGTTGATAAATGGTACTATTTCAGCAGTCCGGGTGCTCAAGCCGTATTG
>PHAD01000128.1 GCA_002841595.1 Firmicutes bacterium HGW-Firmicutes-12 | reverse complement strand
ATTTATTCCACCTCAAAATCCCAAGTCTAGCTCCATCATTTTCTCTGCCAATTCCTCATAAGTTTTTTCCGTTTCTTGACTATATTTTTCCCAAATTTCTTTAGCCCATATTTCAATGCGTCCTCCCACACCAATAATGACTACATCTTTTATTATTCCAGCGTATTCACGCAAGTTCCCATTAATTAGAATGCGTCCCTGCTTGTCCGTTTCACATTCACCCGCACCTGAGAAAAAGAAACGAGCAAATGCCCGAGCATCCTTATTCGTAAAAGGCAGGTTCTTTAGTTTGTTTTCTAGTATCTTCCACTCCGTCTGAGGATATACAAAAAGGCAGCTATCCAATCCTTTGGTAATCATAAACATCTCACCTAGGACTTCACGAAATTTAGCCGGTACAATCATACGACCTTTTTCGTCTATTCCGTGCTGGTATTCACCAGTAAACAACCTGCCTCACCTCCCTAGTAGAGTATCTACTCCACTTTACTCCACATTATACCACTTTATACCACTTCATACCACTATATTCTACTCTATTAGAAATTCTCCTTCATGAAATTTACAAATATTTTTAAAAGTATATAGAAATAAAAATATGGCCTCCACCAAGCTAGTAAGCTATGGTGGAAGCCATATTATCTTTTATTATTAATACCCTCATTTAGCTCTTCTTTCTACTTTTATACCAATAAAATAATGCCAGCACCACTACTAATACCAGCAGAACTGATTCTAAGTCATAAATAAGGGCGACCTTGATCACTCCTAGACTTGCCAATGTAACAATAATTCCAGCAACTAATACCCCTGTACATACAGCCAGTATTGACCTTAAGACATCCATTCCTAATAACCAAGCCAAAAAAGCACCCGTCCATGCTCCTGTCCCCGGTAAAGGAATAGCAACAAAAAACAATAACCCAATCACACCATACTTTTGTATCCGTCCACCCTTATGTCTGCTACGCGTAAGTATAACGGTAAAAATACGGTTGAAAAGCGGAAACCTACTCATCCAATCACTGATAGGTTGTAGTAAAAATAGCAACGGAACAACTGGTAGAATATTGCCCAGTACAGCAAGAAGATACGTTCTTACTGGATCAAGCCCCAACGCCAGCGCCAATGGGATTGTAGCACGCAATTCTGTCAACGGAAGTGCTGACAGAAAAAACACTTGCCAATCTGTTATGGTCATAAGCATATCCCCCACTTAAAACAAATAAAACACAAGTATACTTTGAAGGTGTACAATTAGATAAGTATTTTTTTTATGTCGTCTACAAATCTAGATAATAACTCTATCTTAATATTATCTATAGTATCTTCCGGTGAGTGGTTATCCAAAAGCCAATACGGGGACAAAAGAGTAAAGCCGGCAATTCCCTTTTTGGCAAATGGCCAATGATCACTATTATGACGGCTTGTCACCTCCCAGGTTATTTCCCATCCTGCTTTAGTTAGCTCTTCAATAACAGCAATACTATACGAATTCTCACAACTTTTCCAACCCACCAGTTTCTTATCTTCTCTTAAATTGCCTAGGCTATCTAGATTAATAATGCAATTAATCCTTTCTTCTGGTACCGTGAAGTTATCAGTAAAATAATTAGACCCCAAAAGCCCAGCTTCTTCTCCTCCCCAGAAGCCCAAAAGCACCGTATAGCGAGGCGTATTCTCAGACAAAAAAGATACCAATTCCAATAATATTGCTGTACCAGAGGCATTATCATTTGCTCCTGGATAAATATTATCTTCTATAACTCCTAAATGATCATAATGAGCACTAATGATAACGATTTCTTCACTTTTACCGGGAATTATCCCTAGCACATTTTCACTGAAGTCATTTTTTTTATTCTGGTTAAGCCTTAAGGTCATCCTTTTTTCTAGCTGTACAGGCGTAATCTCCCCGACCGAAAAAGACTGAAAATAAGTATTTTCTTCACCTGCGGGTTGAATACCCCATCGCTTTAGATGTCGCGCCAAATAAAGCGCCGCCTTAGCTTCTCCACGGCTGCCAGTCCTACGTCCTGCCAGCTCATCGCTAGTAAGATCTTTTATATACTTCGTCATTCTAATTTGCGGGGGCTGTTCTTTAGTTGTCTTTTCTTCATTAATTCTTGTCTCTGCAGTACATGCTGTACATAAGCAAAGCAGAAACAACAAAATAACAAAAGCTCTCTTCAAGTTTTTTAACCCCTTGCTGATATTCATTCATTAATGATATCTATTTGTCATTTATTACTAACTACATCCTTTTTTAATAACTTTTTTTGTCGTCTAATACTTTCCCCATCAAACCTCAACATTTGAGATGTTCCTAAAATCCTATCGCTTAATCTATCTTCATACATCGTACCAATTTCATTCGGTGTCAGATTAGTACTTATAACCCACGGAAGGTGATAATTAATCCTCTCATCCAACAAAAGAAGCAACTGCTCTTTAACAAAATCAGAAGAATTCTCAGTACCTAAATCATCAATTATTAGTAAAGCAACCTGATAAAGATGCTTTAATTTCTGATTGTTGGATTGTTCGTCTTGACTATTGTTAAATTTATACTGTCTGATAAGATCAAGAAGCTGGCTCGTTTTTAGATATATGACACTTTTTCCAGCTTGTAAAACATAATTAGCTATGGAACTACAAAGATGTGTTTTTCCTGTTCCAACAGGTCCATAAAGGAAAAGGTTCTCTACTGATTGATTATTGCTGACTTGGTCCGCAAAATCAATACATCTCCCCAAATTCTCGTGGTGCTTTTCTTTATCATTATACCAGTCCAACGAAAAGCTTCCAAAAGTCTGCCTTTCTTGTTCAGGTGACAGTCCACTTTCCCTCCAGCGCTCCAAAAACAGCTCCTGGAGGCGGCAACTACATTTTTTTCCTGGTTCGGCAAACCCGGTATCCTTGCATATTTCACAATCCCACCATATATTATAAATGTTATCAGGAAGTCTGTTTTTAATAACAATATCCTTTCTTTCTTGCATAAGCGCTTCCTGAGATTTAATAATTTCTTCCCTATCAATACCCATTCTCCCGTTTCCCAATTCAACTAAAGCTAATTCCAATGAATACCGTCCATATAAATTGCTTATTTCTTCAAGCCGCGGATACTTTTGATGCAAAAGCTGGATTCTAATCTCCCACTCCGCTATTTTCTTTTGACGCTTTACTCCGGATGATTGCAGCGCCATGTCTATCTCACTCCTACTGCTCATTTAGTACTTTAAAAGTTTTCCCAGTCCCGATCATCTATCCGGCTAATTCTTTTTTTATCAGTGGTCTGGATCGGTCTCTTCTGGGGCTTATCCCTTCGATCATGTTCTAGCATAACCCTTTCAGCATCAGTGATATTCTCCACCCCTTTTTCATGCCAGTTCTGAAGAATAGCATCAATGTATTTAAAACTTGGATTGTTTGTCCGAACAGTCTGCTCCGCAGCCCGTAAAATTAATTCATGACCAAATTTCCAGCTGTTTTGCCACTTAAGATATAATTCTCGTTGCGGTCTTGTTACCCCTCCATATTGCCCGACACATTTCTTAATCTCCGCAACCTTGTATTGAATCCAATCAAGATCATTAATAAACCCAATTAAGCCCTCCATCGTATTAATACCATTTTCATATACCTTTTTCGCCACAGGTTGGTATGCAATTACCTTATTATGACCACGTTCAAAAACCAACTGCAAGAAAGCTAGTATAAATTCTGTATTCCAACCATACTTTAGATTGAATTCCTGAATAACCTGTTTTTCTCTTAAAGTTATAGATAAAGTCCCTCGTTCCTGATCCAACCATTTTAGAATCAAACCATAATTAAAATCACCTTGCTGTTTTACAGCATACATCTCGTTATCCTTAGCCACTTCTTGCCAAGAATCATATAAACTTCTCCACATCGGGATAAAAGAAATACTTCTCTTGTCTCCCCTTCCCTGCCATTGTGCCCAACCCTGTGCTAAACACCATTTAATCCACTTATCACGGGCTAACTCTTCCGGTGATAAACCATCCTGGCATCGGGCCATAGCTAAAGCCAAGCACCCCAAATCCTCGGGTGACATATTCATACTTTGTACTTTTCTCATTAAAGACACAGGCAGTACAACCTGGCCATTTTCCCACAGCCATTGTGTAAAGGCAGCATTTTCCAATAGTACTCATCCTTTAGCTAATCAATTTCAAGCGATTTTATTAACACATGGACACCATATACTATAAGTCCGGTGGATTTCTCCAGACTACTTTCAACATTAGTCTTAACAATATTTCCTACCTCCGGTAGAAAGCGCCCATAACGAACAATGATTTCCTGTCTAATCCGAACCCCTTCTTCGCTCATTTCTACCTGAACCTTGCTTACCTGAGTAACACCAGGAACTTTCAATGTAACATACGTTACAATCTGCGATACAGCATGCTCCGTGATTACTAACTTTCCTATTAAACTAAACTTAGGACGAATTATCGACTTTTCTCCAATTGTCCGACGCGATTCATTTTTTTTGCGTAAAAAATATTTTAAAGGATCCACTAGATAACCTGGAAAATCTTTTTTGATCTCTATTGTCGGAACAGGGATAACGTGCATACCATGGGTTTCCCGCAAATTCTGGGCTAATTTTATTTCTTTGTCCGTAGCCACATCCTCAATATTTATGACCTTTATAGGGCGCGGAAGCGCCAATGTATCAGTTATCCTTTGTACCATACGCAATGAGGTTCCTAATACCAAAATACGGTCAGGTTTCTCCTTTGCCAAGCACTTAATAACCTCGGTAGCATGTTCCTGATCCAGAAATATAGCCCGTTTTACTGCCTTTAAAGCTGTAGCTTCTCGCTTGGCCGACCTCCCCGCTAACTTACATCCTTCTTTGATGAGTAGACCATCATCAATAACAGTATTGATATCATGCTCATAAGCAACAATAATGGCACGATGACTTTTTCCTGTACCACTGGAGCCCACTAGAGCATATACTTCCATTACATAACCACCTTCTTCCACCTTTCAATTGTAGCATAGATATACCCTTCTCTACAATTTAACCCTATACTAGAGTCAATAAATTAATTAGGAGGCTACTATGAAAAACCTTGAAATGATCAAAGAAATGACACTCGCTCACGGACCTTCTGGATTTGAAGGCGAAATCAAAAACCTAATCAAAAAACATTTAAGGGGTAAAGCAGAATTTGACCAGGATAATCTTGGAAGCCTAATCTGCAAGAAGTCCGGAACTCAAACCGCACCAAAAATAATGATACCGGGACACATGGATGAAGTAGGTTTCATGGTAAACAGTATCACCAAAAACGGCTTTATAAAATTTGTTCCCCTTGGTGGCTGGTGGGATCAAGTACTATTAGCACAAAAAGTCACCATTAAAACTTCCAGAGGTGACCTTGTAGGAATAATCGGTTCTACACCTCCTCATCTTCTAAGCGCTAAAGATCGTAAGGAAGTAGTAGAGAAAAAGACTATGTTTATTGATGTGGGTGCAAAAGATAGAGGCGAAGCTCAAGAAGTACTAGGAATACAACCAGGTGACCCAATTATTCCCAGCAGCTCCTTCCAAGTTCTCAACGGTACCAAAATGGTCATGAGTAAAGCCATCGACAATCGACTGGGCTGTTGCTTATTTATGGATCTAATCGCCTCTCTAGAAAAGCATGATCATCCCAATACGGTATTTGGAGTTGGTACAGTCCAGGAAGAAGTAGGCCTGCGTGGTGCTGCTACCGCAACCAACATGATAGAGCCTGACATCTGCCTTGTCGTCGATGTAACAATAGCCACTGATACTCCTGGCTTGGAAAAAGAAGATTCTGAAGTTAAGCTAGGCGCAGGTCCAGTACTAACCCTAGTAGATGCTTCGATGATCGGCAACCGAGGCTTGCGTGATCTTGTTATCAATACGGCCAAGGAAAATTCTATTCCCTTGCAGTTCAACACCATGATGGGTGGTGGCACAGACGGAGGTGCCATACATAAAATTGGCCCTGGCGTTCCTACCGTCGTCATCAGCTTTCCAACCCGATATATTCACAGTCATTATAGTATTTTTCATTATGATGACTATGATTTTGCTTTACAGCTATTTATAAGTCTAACAAAAAAACTCGATCTAGGTACAGTTAACAAAATTAAGCAGGGATTTTAAATACTAGTTAATTCTTTTATCACTCTGCGGAAGTTCTAAATCCAAAGCCTGAGCTAGTATTTTCTGAATATCGGTCATAATCTGCATCAGCCTAAATTCTGCTTGAAGATAATCGCGCAAACTTGGATGCATAGATAAAAGCTCTCCCATTTTTTCATATTCTCTCATTTTTTCTTGGGGTATTTCTTGCCCCATCATCTGCATTGTCTGTATTTCCAACTGTTTTAAATGGAAATCATGTAATATCTTCTCAGAATCAGGATTACGTCCAGCTCTTTCTTTTGCTTCTTTGAACTGTCGATATTCTGGACTAAATTTCAAAGCCTTAGCCAACTCGTGAGCCTTATCATAGATCATTGCATTACCTCCCTTTACTACCTTTTTAGATCAGGTCGTCCCGAGGCGCTTGAAGCGGAGCGTACTTTGTCTGTACGTGAGCATTCAAGGTCGAGGAGCAACGCAGATATTCGGGAGTTTTAAAGCAGTCTTAAAAGGTTGTAGCAGAATATATAAAATACCCCGCCATCCCCAGCAAAAACACTCCGCAAACAACTAATATTCTGCGATACACCTGTTCACTTAGAAGCTTCTTACCAGATACTACGGCAAGAGATATAGCGCTATACCAGGTAAGATCTGCTAAAATATGCCCTGTAAAAAAAACAGTTAATCCTAATAAACCTTTTTGCATAGCTTGTGTGACATAAGTCAATCCTATTGTCGCCCACCAGATAATCCAAAATGGGTTTGATAAACTAACTACAATACCGGACAAAA
>PHAD01000127.1 GCA_002841595.1 Firmicutes bacterium HGW-Firmicutes-12 | reverse complement strand
TTGTTAGAACAGTCACCAATGTAAACTGTAATCAGGTTATTTGAGTTTTGACTTTGCAAGAAGAAGGCTATATCTATTTATAATCCAACAAGTTGATCCACCATATATAATATGAGGAAAAAATAATAATAAATTCGGAAGAGGGGTTAAAAGGCTGGCTCTTGTGATATCGAGGGCCATAAATGCACCGTAAAAAATCATATATAAAAATGCTCCGAATCCTATACCCTTTAGAACTGCATAATCTGTTCCGAATTTTTGTAGCATCAGATACATAATGAAACCAAAGAAAGCAGCCATAGTATAATCAGCAAGGAAGCCCGTAATAAGTGAGACATGATTATCAAGAAATTCTGCTGGAACAAAATAACCTGCTGCAATGTGTAGAAAAGTATATCTCAAATAACCGAGTATATAAAACAGCCAAGCGAGTATAGTTTTTGGGATATTCCCAAGAATACCAGCTATAGCACCTACAATAATTGTGTCTTTTATCATATAATTTACACACCTCAATATGGTTAGTTTCTATTTTATTCTTTATATAAATGCAGATTATTATTACCAAATAACATGGGGTTTTAAAAAAAGTCATCCGAAGAAGATAATGTCCGTGTGTGTATTGAAATCATAAAAATGATAATTTCATTGCTATAAGCCAGTTCAGTGATATACCGGAATAGTATTGTTTTCAGAAATGCAGGGAGGTTAGTGCGAAATTTGAATGACGGGGGAGGAATATGACTAATTTTACAACCATAATTGGATATCTACCCGGTTTAATTGGTAGAGTTACTGAATTACATGCTAAGTATTACGCTGAGAACTGGAACTTTGGACCTTTTTTTGAAGGGAAAGTTGCAATTGAGCTTTCAGGGTTAGTAACTAATTATAACAATTCCCGCGACCGTATTTGGTCATTAGTCATTGATGGCTTAATCGAAGGATCTATCACAATTGACGGTTCATCCGAAAAAGAAAACACTGCACATCTGCGATGGTTTATTATTTCGGAGAAATTGCGAGGAACAGGAGCTGGAAACTTTCTTATGGAGCAAGCACTTTCTTTTTGTAGGGATGCAGAATTTGATAGGGTTTATTTATGGACCTTTCAGGGACTTTCGTCAGCACGGCATATTTACGAGAAATTCGGATTTCTGATGACCGAAGAACGACCTGGAGACCATTGGGGCACATTCGTTAGAGAACAACGCTTTGATCTTGTTTTAAAGTAACCGAAAACATTAGACAAATATCTTGGTTAAATAGGGGGTATAAATTGTATGGGATTAAGATTTGATGCAATTTCCATTTTCGTTAAAGATATTAAGAAAATGACTTTATTCTATAGGGATGTTCTCGGTGTAGAAATCGAATGGGATGGTGAAGGTCCTCATGCTGAGTTTAAGCATGAGGGTATAAGGTTTATGATGTACGATAGAGGAGAATTACCAGGGTATCTAGGAGCGGATGTTGATTTTCCTAAGGGTATTAATGGTACCTTTGAGTTGGCAATTGACTTACCAAAATTTGCGGATGTTGACGTTGAGTTTCAAAGGGTTGTTGGGTTGGGAGCCCGTCCTGTAGTGTATCCTCGGAATGAGAAATGGGGAATGCGGACATCCTACATATTGGATCCAGAAGACAATCTTATTGAAATTGGCTCATGGGGAAAAGGCGAATAGATTATTAATCTATAAAAAGAGGCAAGCATATATGGAAAAAAAGAAAGTAAGGACAAATGTTTTAAGACCTAAATTTGAGTACGATCTAGATATTATAGAATTATCAAGAGAAAATATAATGGATGAAACTATATTTTCACTTGGAACAATTTCTGATTGCTCTTTAGAAAGTCATAATGCGGAGAGAATGACTTTTAAACAAGTAATATTTAAACAAGTTATTTTTAACAAAATAGTTTTTAGACGTTTAGAGCTGATAGATGTTAGCTTTCAAAACTGTGATCTATCAAATGTAGATTTTAATGAAGCTTTATTACATAGAGTTGAATTTATAAACTGTAAAATGATGGGTATTAATCTATGTGAAGCTACCTTGAGAAATGTTACTTTCGAAAATTGCAATGGACAATATGCCTTTTTTAGCCATTCTAATTGTAAGCAAGTTGAATTCCATAAATGTCAATTAATTTCTGCGGATTTTAAAAATTCCTTATTTACGAAAGTAGAATTTCAGGAATCTAATCTTTTTCAGGCTCAAATGAACTTCACGAATCTTAAAGGAATAGATTTTACTAATTGTGATATTGAAGGAATAGGAGTAAACACCACTGATATTAATGGTGCAATAGTTAAGGCAATACAAGCAGTTTCTCTTTCTACCTTGCTTGGTCTAATTGTAAAATAAAAATCAAATATTATGCTTTATTACCATACGTAATAAGAGATGATTTCATTATCTTCTGCTGCCTAAAACTACATTCTAGTAAAAGGATTAATATGGATTTACTGTTTAAAAGAAACAAATGATGAACCAAAATATACGATTGGAGGTAGCACTGTGTATTCTAAATCTAATCCAGCAGGATTAAAGAAAGTAATTGATAAACGTGTATAGGCTAACTCAGTTCTAATAATATTTACTCTGGGTTTCTTAGTTACTTTTCCCTGGAAGGAAAATTTTTTTATTGCTATGGCTTGTAGTTTTTTTACTGCTGCTATGATTGGTGGACTTGCGGATTGGTTTGCTATAACTGCTCTTTTTCGTAGACCATTTAAGTTCTTAAAACCAGGCGATTTAGGGCTACGTATGGAAATTATCCCATTAAATAGGGAACGTTTATTTTAGGATTTAACACGAATGGTAACCGATGAGTTGTTAACTAAGGAAAACTTGAAGCAGCGCCTGTCAACACTAGATCTAAGTAAGCTTCTTATAGATTATTTACTACGACATGGGGGGATAGAAGGTATTCAGTCAATTATAGCTGAGTTGGTTCGGGATATCATTGACAAACTTGATCCTCAAGATGTGGGGGGAATCTTGGAAGAGTTTTTAAAACGAATAGTACATCGTGTGAAAATAAATCCTATATTAGCAGAAGGTATAGAGCACTCTTTGAAAAATGGGTATGACCATAAACTAATTGGTTTCGTTGCTGATGAATTAATACGAATATTACAACAGAAACCAATAGTAGAGGTTATAAAAAGTACTATAGTCACTTCCATTCAGGATTATGACAGGGGAAGTAAGTTGCGTCAGATTATAGATAGACTTTTTTTAAACGACCATGACAGATATGCTCAAACAGTTCAGCAAAAGGCTATTGAATTCTTACTCGAAGTCAAAGTTAATAAGAATCATTCTCTTCGTATTCTTCTCATAGAGCGATTAGAGAGTCTCTTAGATGATTTGAGGAAATCACCGGAGCTACAAATCAAAATCGAAACGTGGAAGTTAGAGATTATTGAGCAGAAATTGAATATAAATCAACTGATTGCTGAATTCATTCAGACCCAAAAAGAGGCAGCCTTTAGTGGGGAAGGTCTTGTCTTAGAATGGTTAGAGCAGCTAAAAGAAGTTTCTAAAGTTTGGGTTGAACGTTTTGAGGAAAATGAAGAACATCGGGGTCAATTTAATGCATGGGTTCGATCTAAGTTAGAAGCTATAATCGATAAGGAACACGGCCAAATAGGGAAATTGGTACGTGATAATCTAGATCGATATAGTAACGAAGAGTTGGTTTCCCTGCTGGAAAACAAGGTAGGTAGCGATCTACAGATGATTAGACTAAACGGCTCAATTGTAGGCGGGCTGGTAGGAATTATTCTCTTTTTAATTAACCATGTCGTGGTGGCAGTTTTATGAAGAATGGTAGAAAACTCGCGTCTAAAGTATTGGGACTAGCTATTTTTTCCTTTATTATAATGTTGGTACTTCATAAGTTATTCCCCGAATTTTTCATTGTTAGGCTCTTCCTTTTTGTCAGTGAAGCTGCTTTAGTTGGCGGAATTGCAGATTGGTTTGCCGTTACTGCGTTATTCAAAAAGCCCTTTCCTATTCCTGTGCCTCAACCTCATACAGGCCTCATTCCCAAGAATAGAGAAAAGGTCATTGCATCCATAGCTCAAGTGGTGGAGAATGAGCTTTTGACAAAAGAAATGATTGGAAAGAAGACTGCGGGAATTAATTATTTTGAATTGTTTATTCAGGGTGTAGAAAGTAATAATCAACATACTGATTTGGCTGTATTTATAACAGGATTTATAAAAAAAGCACTTACAAATCTTGATCCCTATGAGACAGCTAAAAAGCTCGATAGTTTTATCAAAAAGAACTCATTCAAATTAGACTTAGCTTTACCTTTACAGAAGTTTGTATTATGGGCTATAGAAAATCGCGAGGATGACAAATGGCTGGAGCTTGCTCTGGAGGAATTAAGCATTAAGATTAAACAGCCAAAGACACGGGATAATATTTACAACCTGCTAAATGATATAAAAGACCAAGAAACAAAGGGAATTATTAAAGGCTTTTTTTATAAAATAGCAAAAAAAATAGATGGTATTAACCTCAGTGATTTAGCGGACTCGTTTCATCAAGAGATGTGTGATAGTGTTGATGAAATTAAAGATAATCCTGGGCACATATTAAGAATAAAGTTAAAGGCTTTAGTAGTTGAAACCGCAGATGGACTTGGTAAGAATGAAAAGTGGAAAAAGAGTATTAATTCTTGGAAGGAAGGCGTGGTGGAAAGGTTAGATTTGGTTCCTTTCCTAGAGGAACTAATTACTGCTGCAGTAGGGATTGTCACTAAACCTACAAAGGAAATTAAAGATGGATTTTTTCATAAAACAATTAACATTCTTAATCTAGAGGAAAAGGTTGTACTTGATGATGAATCACTTTTAGTAAAGTGGGCGCTAGTACAGCTTCAAAAATACTGGGCTTATTTAAAGAGAAACAAGGTCCTTAGTGAGTGGGTTAACCGATATACTAGTGAACTTCTTGGTCATGTAGTGGAGACAGAACATGCCCTCATTGGAAAGATGGTATCGGATACCTTAAATGGATTTACTAATGAAATGTTAATAGACTTTATTGATGATAAATTCGGAAATGACTTACAGTGGATCCGTATTAATGGTTGTCAGTTGGGCGCAATAATTGGCTTACTTCTATTTTTACTACAGGAGCTCGTGTATAGCCCTCTACTAGGATAATTTATGAGCCCCAGCATTCCAGTAAAGATGAAGGCTTAATAATTTTATTTTGTTATTGCAGTGTCGGTATCCGGAAATGCTAAGAACTTTATAATAAATGAGGTTGCTACAATGGACCAAATAATATATAAAATATAATAAGCAATTGCTGTGTCGTAAGTGCTATATTTATGCATTGTTGGGTCTAAGAAGGGTACAATCGCTAACTGAAAGAACCACATTAAAAAGGTAATCCCGCATAGTTTTATTAACTTTTCCTCAGGGCCTGTTGCTTTATAGAGGTAAGCTGATAATACACCAAATACACCACCTATACTAAAATTTGTAATGAAGCCAACTATCCATCTACCTATGTGCATGGGTTTATCAGGAATATGCAAAATAAATCTTGCTCCATATTCAGATATACTAATTGGTATTATTCCAGAATAGTACAGTGTTAAGGATAAAGCAGTTAACACGATTGTTGCAATTAATCCTGCTAAAAAGCCACATGTCCATGTTTTAAATTTCATCTTCATTCATTCATTCATTCCTTCATTCAATTAGTATTTTCATGATTTATTATGAGTCATAATAACTATTTTTATTACTATCTAGATTATTAAGTGGACAAATTTGCTATGGAAGAAGATCCAGCTGTTTCTGGTCTATGGGGTTTGTCTGCCGTAAGGTAAACTTTAAGTACGAAGCGATAAGGAGTGATTCATAAATGGAAGTAGTCATACGAAAATATCAGAATAGTGATCTACCTTCAATGATAAGAATTTGGAATCTTGTAGTTGATGATGCAAATGCATTTCCACAAATGGAAAAACTAAATGAAGAGGATGCAAAAATATATTTTGATTTCCAAACGTTTACTGGAGTTGCAATAGGGGAGGATCAAGTTTTAGGCTTGTACATTTTACATCCTAACAATGTAGGGCGCTGCGGACATATTGCCAACGCCTCCTATGCTGTTTGTGAAAGTTATCGAGGATATCATATCGGAGAAAAACTAGTGCGTCACTCCATGAAAATGGGACGTGAATTTGGTTTTTCCTTATTGCAGTTTAATGCTGTTGTTAGCACTAATGATGGTGCAATTCATCTTTATGAGCGAATGGGTTTTCATAGAGTGGGAGTAATTCCAAACGGGTACTTGCTTAGCAATGGAAATTATGAAAACATAATCATTTACTATATCGAATTGTAGTGCTAATTAAAGATTATTATCGTTTTTCGGACTTAAATAACTATATGAAAGTTGTTAAAGGTATAAAGAAACCTCGTAATGGGTTTTTCCTAAGAGCAGAAGAAGGGTCTCAGTTTATTGTTGCGACTCATTCTCCGATCAGGATATACCAGATTAAAGAAGGAATTGAGCAGGTGAATTATGAAGATACGGAGCATTATCAAGTTATGCGTTCTTTTCTAAATAATACACAGAAGATGTTAAACATCTTATTAGAATGATCCGAAGTATAATAAGAAAATCATAATTTACTGAAAGGAATTCATAGATAATGTTAGCAAATAGAAAAGTCTTGGTATATTCTTGTTTTGTCGAAGTACAAGGATCGGTGGTCTTGTTTTAGGTCAGGGGTTTTTATGGAGTGATATAATTTCATATTCAGTTGGAATAGCGATAGGTACTATACTAAATAAATTCATTCTTTCATATCATAGGGATCAATAATGCTAAGGTTTAAGAAGGCGAGAAGGATGAGAGGTAATTTAGCGTGAAAACATTCTCTGCAAGCCACGAAAGCACTTGAGTGCAAAAAAAGGCAAAGCAAACAAGCCCTAACGGAAGC
>PHAD01000126.1 GCA_002841595.1 Firmicutes bacterium HGW-Firmicutes-12 | reverse complement strand
CTAAAATCCTTTCTTTAGCCTTTCTCAAACCATAGTGGTCTTCATTTAAAGTAATTTGTGCCTTTTTTATATCAATTTTGTCTTCGGTTTGTTTATTCCAAGGCATAGCTAACAGCCAATCTAGGTAATTTCTGATTACCGCTGACTCGGCAACCATCGGTGGCATTTTTTCTAGTCTTTCTACTTCCTTAATTGCCTTCTCTTCTACTTCTTCAGGCAGATTTGAATCCTTTATTTTTTGACGATATTCCTCGGCTTCGGCTCCCTTTTCATCTCTATCGCCAAGCTCTTTTTGAATAGCTTTCATTTGTTCTCTAAGATAGTATTCTTTCTGTGTCTTCTCCATCTGCTTTCGAACTCGCATATTAATTTTTTTTTCTATTTCCAGAATTTCAATTTCACCGGCAATTATTGATATAAGCTTTTCTAACCTAATTTTTATATCCACCGCTTCTAATAGCATCTGTTTTTCTGGTATTTTCAGGTTTAAATGAGCAGCAATAAGGTCTGTTAGCCGATACGGCTCCTCAATTGTTACGATACTAACTACTGTTTCCGGGGCTACTTTTTTACTTAACTTAACATATTGTTCAAAGTGATAGATAAGATTACGTACAAATGCTGAAATCTCAGGTGTCTTTTCAGTCTCTTCTATGTACTCTTCTATCTCAATCTTATAAAACGCTTCTGATTCTAAATATTTTATAACCTTACCTCGGTGCAATCCTTCTACTAGCACTCGAAGAGTGCCGCCAGGTAACTTTAACAACTGTTTTATTTCTACTACCGTACCTATCTCATAAATGTCCTCAATTTCCGGATCATCTAACTGCGAATCCTTCTGAGTGGCTAGAAATATCTCCCTATCATGAAGCATGGCATCTTCTAAAGCACTAATAGATTTTTCTCTTCCTACATCCAAGTGTATAACCATATAGGGAAATACCAGAACTCCCCTAAGTGGAAGGAGCGGTAAGGCTTTGTTTTTTTTCTTAGTCTCTTTCATTGTTTTAGTCTACCTCCTCTGTGCTATCCTCTTTTTCACTGGAATAAGGTTAAATTAAAGCCAGTGAAAATCATTTGTTCTGATCCTAGCATAGATTTTATCACATTTTTTCCAAAAACGGGCCATTGTAAAAATAAGACGTAAAGAAAAACCGCTGTTGCGGCTAATACTAAGATATTAATGGGCAAGACTCTTCATCGATTGGTTTGTGTATAATAGCTTGCTCGATAGCTTCTTCTAAGAAATCTATGGGGATAATCTCTATTCCTTTAACCTCTGATAGAATAGATTGCCAGTTATCCTTTGGAATAAGAACGCGACTAGCTCCAGCCAATCTAGCAGCTTCTATTTTAGCTAAGATCCCTCCGACAGGCTTGATATTACCACGTATCGAAATTTCTCCTGTCATCGCTACTCTATTATCAATCGGTAGATCATTCACTGCAGAATAAATGGCTATAGCAATGGTTACTCCCGCTGAAGGTCCATCAGTGGGAATACCTCCTGGAAAGTTGACATGTATATCATAATTGCTGCAGTCCAAATTCATTCTATGCCTCAAAACCGTCAAAACATTTTCGAGAGAGCTTTTTGCCATACTTTTTCGTTTTTTTGTTTGTCCACCCATTCCCCGCATTTCTTCTTCTTCTACAATACCGGTAATTACAATTTTACCGCCTTTTTCTTTCACCGGGATAACACATACCTCGATTTCCAACAACATTCCCAGATTAGGTCCATAAACTGCAAGACCGTTGGCCTGACCTATCTGTGGAGACAACGGTACTTTTTTTTCTGGTCTTGGAGAGTACTGCCCGCAGTTTACAACCCATTCAATATTACTGGCTTTAATCTCACTTTCATCTTTCATAAATACTATTCCGGCAGCAATCTGAATGATATTTACTGCCTCACGTCCATTCGTTGCATATCTGACAAGTACATCAAGCGCCTCCTGGCTTATAGAAACCCCAATATTTCGTGCTGCTTTCCCAGCAATAATACTGATTTCCTGTGGTAAAAGACTACGAAAATAGATTTCAACACAACGAGAACGTATAGCTGCAGGTATTTCTTGCGGTTGTCTCGTAGTAGCTGCAATTAAACGGAAATCAGCAGGTAGACCTTTCTGAAAAATATCATGAATATGACTTGGTATATTTGTATCCTCAGCATTATAATAAGCACTCTCTAAAATAACTTTACGGTCTTCTAGAACCTTTAACAGTTTGTTTATTTGAATAGAATGAAGTTCACCTATTTCATCAATAAAAAGTATCCCTCCATGGGCCTTGGTTACTGCACCGGGCTTGGGTTGGGGAATACCCGCCATACCCATTGCTCCTGCTCCTTGATAGATTGGGTCATGCACAGAACCTATTAAGGGATCGGCAATTCCTCTCTCATCAAACCTAGAAGTTGCACCGTCAACTTCTAGAAACTTTGACTCTTCCTTAAAAGGTGATAAACTGTTTTCTTTGGCTTTTTCTAGCACAAGGCGAGCTGCCGCTGTTTTTCCTACTCCTGGCGGTCCATAAATAATAACATGCTGAGGATTCGGTCCGCATAAGGCTGCGTGCAAAGCTTGAACTCCTTCCTCCTGACCAACAATATCCTCAAAAGAAGACGGTCTGGTCCTCTCAGCTAGAGGCTCACTTAGTCTAATCTGACGCATTTTATCTAATTTTTCAAGTTCTTTTTTTGACTCTCTATTAACGGCTATTTTTGTACCTTGCTGCCCTTTGAGCAAGTTTAAAAAGTAAAGTCCTATAACCACAGAAAAGAAAATTTGGATCATCATTAAAAAACCGCCAAAGCCAGTACTTCCCACAAAATTTTCTCCTTTTAAGCTCACGTCATGTTAATATTTTGCCCGTAATATTACCTTTTATCCTACTGAATGAAGATGGAAATATAGTAAATAATAATAAATGAGCATAAAAAAAAGGGGGGGGCTTTTATTGGCTAAAAATCGTTCTGTCATGTCAAATAATTTAAAAATGGAAATAGCCAAAGAACTCGGGTTCTTTAACTCTGATGTTGCCCACGGAGATTTTGGCAACGTATCCTCACGTAACTGTGGTACTATGGTAAAAAGTGCGATTGAAATTGCTGAGAGAAGCTTAAAATAATTATATATTTTTCCCTTATATAAGCTCAATAGCCAGGCTCAATGCCTGGCTATTTTTATCTGTATCTTTATTTAGTGATTTTATGCGGTTTCTTCCTTTTTCTTTTTCCGTTCACTAGTAGTAACTAATAGCGGTGGTTCTTCACTATTTTTTACGCACTCTTTAGTTACAATACATTTATTAATATCTCCACGTGACGGAATCTCATACATTACATCCTTCATGAGGTTTTCAACAATAGCCCTAAGTCCACGGGCTCCTGTATTTCGCTTGATAGCCTCACTGGCAATCTCTTCCAATGCTTCTTGTTTAAATTCCAAATTGACATTATCCAACTCGAAGAACTTTTGGTACTGTTTAACTAGGGCATTTTTAGGCTCAGTTAGTATTCTAACTAAGGCTTCTTCGTTAAGAGCATCCAGTGTAACAACAACAGGTAGTCTTCCAACAAACTCAGGTATTAACCCATATTTTATTAAGTCTATTGGTAGTATCTGACCCAGTATTTCTCCAATCTTAACCTCTTGTTTTCCCTTAATTTCAGCACCAAATCCTAAGACTTTTCTACCCACACGGTTATGAATTATTCTATCAATACCCTCGAAAGCTCCTCCACAGATAAAGAGTATATTTGTTGTATCTAGCTGAATAAACTCCTGATGTGGGTGTTTGCGTCCACCCTGCGGTGGCACACTAGCAACAGTTCCTTCAAGAATTTTTAGGAGTGCCTGCTGAACTCCCTCGCCAGAAACATCTCGTGTAATAGAAGGATTTTCGGATTTTCTGGAGATTTTATCTATCTCATCAATATAAACGATACCTTTTTCTGCCTTTTCTACATCATAATCAGCAGCTTGAATAAGCTTTAAGAGTATATTCTCTACATCTTCGCCCACATAGCCAGCCTCTGTAAGAGAAGTAGCATCAGCAACAGCAAAAGGCACATTTAGGATGCGAGCAAGGGTCTGTGCTAATAGAGTTTTACCACTACCCGTCGGTCCTAACATAACAATGTTACTCTTTTGTAATTCAACATCGTCTACCTTTGCACCTATGTTAATACGTTTGTAGTGATTATAAACAGCTACAGCTAACGTTTTTTTTGCTTCGTCCTGATGAATTACATACTGATCCAATATTGCTTTAATTTCTTTTGGTTTGAGTATATCACCCATTTCAAGGCTGGTCTCTTCGGATAGCTCTTCTTCAATAATCTCATTACATAATTCAATACACTCATCACAAATATATACGCCTGGACCAGCTACTAATTTTTTAACTTGATCTTGGAGTTTACCACAAAACGAGCATTTAAGCTGGCCTTTGTCATCCCCAAATTTATACATGGTTTCACCTCTTAATTAAACAGACTTGGGGTTACTTGGAATACGCACAAATAAATCATCAACGATTCCATATTCCTTGGCTTCATTAGCATCCATAAAATAATCTCTTTCTGTATCCATCCTGATTTTTTCAATGCTTTGCCCTGTATTTTCTGCTAATATTTTGTTTAGTTTTTCCCTCATATGAATTATCCTTTTGGCATGAATCTCGATGTCCGTAGCCTGACCTTGCGCACCACCGGATGGTTGATGAATTAAAATTTCAGAATTTGGTAATGCATATCTTTTTCCCTTAGCACCTGCTGCCAACAAGAATGCTCCCATAGATGCGGAAAGACCTACACAAATAGTTGAAACATCAACCCCAATATACTGCATCGTATCATAGATAGCCATGCCTGCTGTTATTGACCCACCAGGACTATTAATGTATAAAGAAATATCTTTATCAGGATCCTCAGCATACAGAAATAGCATCTGAGCAATAATTAGATTGGCTATGTGGTCGTCTACGGCTGTTCCTAAGAATATAATACGATCCTTTAAAAGTCTGGAATAGATATCATAAGCACGTTCACCGCGATTCGTCTGCTCCACTACCATTGGAACCAGTGTTGAATAGGACGGAACCTCTATCTTTCGTTCATTAACCATATCATTAAATTCCTCCAATACAAGAATATAACTGTTTACGGTTGATAGTATTATATTTATCATCGTACAAAAATGATAATTTAATATTTGATCCTTTATTGTTACTTAGTAACTGTAACTTCAGTTATTTTCGCTTCACTAATAATAAGATCTACCGCTTTTTCTGCCATTATCCCAAATTCAAGAGAAGAAATCTGTCCTTGTTTTTCTAAGGTGTCTCGAATAGCACTAGGCTCTTGTTTGTACTGCTCTGCTATCTTTTGTATTTCTTTATCTATGTCCTCCGAAGTAGCTTGTATCCCTTCGGCTTTTATTATTGCTTCAAGAACAAGGTCTGCGCGAACAGCTGCTTCAGCTCCTGGGCGGTAAGAATTCATCATATCCTGTATATTATTACCCGTAGCTTCGAAATAGTATTCCATAGTTATTCCTTGCTGCTGCAGGCGAAAAGCAAATTCTTCTATCATGCTGTTTATACGATTATCTATCATTGATTTAGGTATCTCAACCTCAGCTGTTGCGGCTGCTTTGCTTATTGCAGATTCTTGAAGTTCATGTGTTACTTTCTTTTTTAATGTCTCTAATAATCTATTCTCTATATCTTGCCTTAATTCCTGCACCGACGCAAATTCAGAGACATCTTTAGCAAATTCATCATCTATGGTTGCAATTTGCTTACGCTTTATCTCTTGTACAGTTACTGTGAATACAGCATCTTTGCCTTTAAGGTCCTCTGAATGATAATCTTCCGGGAAAGAAACCTCTACATCTTTGCACTCTCCTTGGACTGCACCGATTAACTGTTCCTCAAACCCTGGTATAAAGGTCTTTGAGCCGAGTTCTAGTGAGTAGTTATCAGAAGTTCCACCTTCAAAAGCCTGCCCATCTACTTTACCCACAAAATCTATTGTTAATACGTCACCCTCTTCTGCTGCTTCTTCAGAAACAACAAGCTTTGCATATCTCTGCTGCATTTTCGAGAGTTCTTCTTCTATTTGTTCTTTTGTAACTTCTGTAGTTCCCTTATCAAGTTCAATACCCTTATACTTGCCTAGTATTACTTCTGGCTTAATATCAAATACTGCTTTGAAAATGATTGGCTTATCTATTTCTGTCTGAACCATCTCATATTGTGGCTCACTTACAGATATGTATTCATCTTTAACTTCTGCTAAGGCTTTAATATACGCCTTCGGTATGGCATCTTGCAGAGCATCCTCAAGTAATATTTCTTTACCAAACATATTCTCTAATATACGACGTGGGGCTTTCCCTTTTCTAAAACCAGGAATATTTACTTTATTAACAACTATTTTATAGGCTTTCTGCAACGAAGGTTCAAATTCATCTTCGGAAATTTCCATTGTCACCTGTACTTTAGTTTTCTCAATCTTTTCTGCCGATACTTTCATCAATTCTCCTCCTAAAATCTCATTGATACGAAACGTGGATTAAGTATTTACTTTATAACATTATATCCATAATATAACTAAAAAAGCCTTAAGGATAATTAAACCATATTAATTCAAAAAAGAAAACACTAAAGTTTAATTCCGACGTAAATAGCAAAAAGACTAGTGCTTGTAGCTAGGAGCACTAATCCAGCCCAAATGTATAAGTTGGAGCGGAAGACGGGATTCGGACCCGCGACCCTCGCCTTGGCAAGGCGATGCTCTACCACTGAGCCACTTCCGCATTTAAATCATTTGGTGGAGTTACATTTTTTTGGTGCGGGAGAAGGGACTTGAACCCCCACGGTTGCCCACTGGATCCTAAGTCCAGCGCGTCTGCCAATTCCGCCACTCCCGCATGTACTAAAAAATGTGATGCTTATTAAAATGGTGAGCCATGATGGGTTCGAACCATCGACACCCTGATTAAAAGTCAGGTGCTCTACCAGCTGAGCTAATGGCCCA
>PHAD01000125.1 GCA_002841595.1 Firmicutes bacterium HGW-Firmicutes-12 | reverse complement strand
GTATTTACCTTTGATATGTTAATGTGGTATATTCTCAATATATACTATATTATGTAAATAAAGGGGATGTATGGTCGAAGTGGGTCATGTCAATTTATTAAGAGATAAACTATCTCTTTTAGTAATAGATGAGAAGAAAAAGCTTAGTTCAAAGGAAGTGGTCCGAGTTAGTCAAAAGCTAGATAATTTAATCATACACCAGATGAAAGATAAAAACGGATTGAATAAGCAGCTTTCCTTTTTCACTGAATACTTATAAGAAGAAAAGCTTTATTCCAGAGTAGCAGATAATGGTTTCAAACTGAAATAGTCTAAGGCCTGGTTAAGAGTATGAATATCGTATATTTTTTTCTCAAGGAAGAATTGAATTATTAGATCAAAGGTATCACTATCAGATAATGAGTAACCGGCAGCGCTCAAAAGTTTGTTGGTTTCTTTTTTATTTAGCTCAAGGGCCAGGGCTAAAGCGATAACTGTGATTTTCCCGATCCTGTAGTCTGGATTGGAGCGTATTTTGGAAAAGTGTCTTCGGTCAATTCCTGCCTTTTTGTAAATATCAGAGTCGCTAACCTCTTTTTTATCAATAAAACTAAACAATACCTTGTTAAACGCTGCCTTGCGGTTATTCTCAATAAAATCCTCTAATTCAACAGGTCGAACCAATGAATAACATTTTTCATAATAGTTTTTAGTTTCATTGACTTTTAAATCGAAACAGATTGTGTGCTTATCAATGTATTCCTCTAATTCTCTAAGCAGTAGCTGCTCGAGCATATCGCCAACCCCCATAATGTCGCCTGACAAGCGACCAAATAATGGATGAACTCAGATATTATTATATCATCTAATAGTTTTGAAAGGATGATGAATATGAACATGAATTTAACCGAGATCATTTTTCTTCTAGATAGGAGCGGTTCAATGGGAGGCTTGGAAAGCGACACCATTGGTGGCTTCAATGCATTCGTTGATAAACAGCGGCAGGTAGAAGGTGATACACTAGTTACAGCTGTTCTTTTTGACGATAAGTATGAAATTCTCTGGAACGGTGTTGGTGCTAACAAAGTAAGGCTTACTAGTAACGAATATATTGTAAGGGGTACTACAGCACTCCTGGACGCGGTAGGAAAAACCTTACTGGAAGTAGGCCAGAGGCTGGCAATAACTAATAAGGAAGAAAGGCCCGGGAAAGTAATATTTGTGATTACGACAGACGGTTTGGAAAATGCCAGCCGGGAATTTACCTATAAGAAAGTAAAAGAGTTAATAAAGCATCAGCAGGAGAAATACGGATGGGAGTTTATCTTCCTAGGGGCAAATATTGATGCTACCAAAGAGGCGGATAGCCTAGGGATCGACAAAGGTAACGCCTATAATTTTGAGGCATCAGAAACAGGGGTTAAGGAGATGTATTGCATGGTCTGCGAGGCAGTAACGGAGAAAAGAAGGTTAAAGAAGATTATATAAAGCTATGAGATTAATGACCAAATAATATAAATAAACATGGTATAATATGGGTGTGTTTCTAATGAATGCACCTATATTTTTTATCTTCATAAATGTCTGACGTGTTGAATGATATGCCTTATTGGCAAAAGATTATTAGGATGGTGCTTTAGATGAACGGTGAAATTTTATGGAGTAAAATAACAAGCAGCTTTACTAATATTCCGGCTGAAGTAGCAATTGATGGTAATCCAGAATAAATTGGTTGGTCAAACGGCTATTTGAAAAAAATATTATCTGAATAAGGTGGAGGGATTGAATTGGGTCGAGAATTATCGTTATTTGCAGATTACACTTCTAAAGAAAATAGGATTACAAACTACTGTGGGTTAATATTAAAGATTCTCTATGGAGAAAATCTAGATGCCTTCGAGGAAGCTATAAATAAGTTAGTTAAGGGTAATAAGTCTATCAAGGTTAGTCCTATTTTCACTCAGCAGGAAAAACAGGCTAAAAGCGTACCAGACTTATGCATAAATCAAAGATCTTTTAGTATATTCTTTGAAACAAAAATCAATGATTGGTTTTATACGGAACAAATAGATAACCATTTACAGGGTTTAAACAATCAAAACTCGGATGTCAATATTCTATTTTTGCTTTCCAACTTCGAGACGGATAATTACGAGACAAGATTTGAAACGGAACGCAAAATAGCTGAAAAGTACAATGTCATTTTACAACCAGTTAGTTTTGAGGATTTTTTCGAAGCGTTGAATCTTGGAAATTTGAATATTAGTAATACTTTTGTCGATATGCGTAATGAGTTTAAGACATACTTGGACAGAGTTGGTCTGTTACCCACCTGGAAATCTTTATTGGATATTGTAAACTGTGGTTCCACTACAAATGAGATTAATAACGGAATGTATGCTTGCCCTAACTCTGGAGGTTGTTATAGTCATAACCGAGCACAGTATTTTGGTGCATATTCTCTGAAAGCGGTTAATTCAATATCTGAGATAAGGTCAATTGTGATTGTACATATGGGCGGTAACACAGGAGAAATGAAATGGAAGAATACAAATGAAAGCGATAAAGAGCTTATTGAAGAGGCGCTTCAAAAATTAAAGCAATGTGAACAGTGGCGATTAGATGAAGTCCAAAGGTATGATTTACAGGTATTTTTACTTGGAGAAAGGTACCCAACTAATTTCCGTAAGGACTCAAAAGGTGGAATGATGGGATCGAAGCAGTACTTTTGGAATATCCCTAAGGATGTTACTAATGCTAAAATGCTAGCTGAATTTTTAAATGGTAAAGCGTGGGAGGATTTTAAATAAGTATTTTTATAGGGGTTGTGATTACTCCTGGATGGTGAAGATGGTGGTAATACGGTGCTATGGATAGGTAGGCAGGTACTGCAAGTGTTGGTGACGCTGGTAAATATTCAGACTGATTGGTATTGATGCTTCTGGTGATCTCAAGGGTTGAAAAAAAACATACGAAGAAACCCTGTAATAAAGGGCTTTCCAGAGTTTGCTGCTTAATGCTATAAAAATAGATGGCGGTAGATTGACTGGAAAGCCCTGTTTTTGTTATATGTGGAAAGAAGGTTAACAGCATTAATTGGGAGAGATTGAGTTACTGATTAGATAACAGCCATTTTTGCATAGTTTGTGAAAACAGGATAGATGTATGTAAGATAACTTAGGTTTCAGGACATCTAGAGGGCCATGAGAAAGAATCATCTCCACCATGAGAATAATTCGCAAATATATATATCATTTCGTTATTAATATGGGATTTATTGTGATATGCTATATTATGTATAATTCTTCTAAATAATTGAGGTGTTCACAATGAAAATATCCTATAACAAATTATTTAAGTTGCTTATCGACAAAGGTATGAAAAAAACAGCTGCGCTCTGAATTGTGATGTCGGCGATATCTTGGAAGTAGTGGCAAGTACTGATAATAAGACAGACACTTCTGCATAATGATCTAAGGGATGCTATTGGGAGGAATTGAATTTGGAAAGAAGAGAATACAGCGCTAGTATGACGAAGCTTTCGTTCTGGTTTTCCGAGTTTCGTAAGGTGATTCAATTATTGAATAGTGGAAAGACTTTACCAGAAATTAAGAAGATGAACCTAGAAGAAAATATATTTTCTGCACCAACAGAGTCAAGAGCTATCCGGATTTTCAACACTGTATCTACTCGTGTGAAGTGCTTAGATCAGTCTTTTTATACTTTGTTTGAGCAAAGCGATATCTTAAATCAGAAAATAATTACACTCATTGCGGTTATGGAAAGTGATAGTTTGTTTTTTGATTTTGTTTATGAAGTCTATCGTGAAAAGTTAATCATTGGAGTTAATGAATTGGCAGATAGTGATTTTGGTATCTTCTTTAAAAATAAGCAACTGCAAAGCGAAAAAGTTGCGAAATGGAAGGATTACACCTTGAAGCGTTTGGGTAACTGCTATAAGACGATGCTTATGGAAGCCGGCGTGTTCGAGAGAGCGACAGGAAGCCGAAAGATACTAAAGCCAATTTTAGATAAATCTCTGGAAGATTGTCTCAAGGCAAATGGTATGGAAATAATGATCCATGCGTTGACGGGGGTGAGATAGGTGGCCAGTTTGGAAGAACGACTCGATGTTGCGGAAGCCATGATAAAAGCCGAGGATTTCAGGCAAAACAAAGGGCTAGGTAATGAAGTCGGATATTATGTATTTGATTACCCGGCAGAGAAAGAGTTGATTGTTAGAGAACGCATCGAATACATGAAAGGCAAGAACTCTAAAGGTACCGATGGATTTGAGCTTGTTGTCTTCGATCTGTACGATATCATTATTGATATCTTGGAAGAGGAAGGCTTTATGGACCAGTGCTTCAAGTTCGAAAAGAAAAATGGCATGGAGCGAATCATCCAGGCCGTCGGGAATCTCGTGAGAATTAATAATGAAAACAGTATGATCGTACGGTATATTCAAGAGCACACGCCCAAAGAAGCAGTAGTATTTCTGGTGGGTATCGGCAAATGTTATCCACTACTCCGCTCCCATAAGGTTCTAAATAATCTGCATCAAGCCTTTGACAGCGTTCCTGTGGTGCTGTTCTATCCGGGTAAGTATGATGGTCAGGAATTGGTACTATTCTCAACAGTAAAAGATGACAATTACTATAGAGCCTTTAAGCTCGTGGATTAGGGGGGAAACAGGTATGTTCATTAAAGATATGTTTGCAAAGCCAATCGATAGAGATATTAAAGGCGTTATCAAGGTTGGCCAAGCGGATGATGAGAATGTGAAGCAGGAACTGGAAGAATATGTTGTGACACGAGAACTGCAAAAGCACTTTGCGCATTTTTTCGGGAGCTACAAAAAAGGGATTAACGGTCATACTGACAAAATGGGCGTTTGGATTTCTGGCTTCTTTGGAAGTGGTAAGTCGCATTTATTAAAGATTCTGTTTTATCTGCTGGAGAACAAAGAGGTGAATGGCACGAAGGCCATTGATTACTTTGTGGATGATCAAAAAATTGCCGATCCGATGGTTCTTGCAGACATGAAATTGGCTGCCAGCATTCCGACAGATGTTATCCTGTTCAACATTGACTCAAAGAGCGAAATGGTAGGAAAACAATCCAAAGATGCTATTGTGTCAGTTTTTTTGAAAGTATTTAATGAAATGCAAGGGTTTTGTGGCTCTATACCCATTCTTGCTGATTTGGAAAGACAGCTAACTGAACAAGGACGATATGAAGAATTCAAAAAGCTGTTTGAAGAAGAATTCGGTAAAACTTGGGTAGAATCCAGAAATAAGTTTGATTTTATTCAGGATACTATAGTTGATGTGCTGGCAAGAATGGAATTCATGAGTGAAGCAGCTGCAAGAAATTGGTGTGAAAAAGCAACAGAACCGTATCAACTCAGCATAGAGAACTTTGCCAAGCTTGTGAAGGAGTATCTTGACCGTAAAGGTAACAACCATCACGTTGTGTTCTTAGTGGATGAAATCGGCCAGTACATAGGCGATGACTCAAAACTGATGCTAAATCTCCAGACCGTAACGGAGGATTTGGGCACTGCCTGTCGGGGCAAGGCTTGGGTGGTAGTCACCAGCCAGCAGGATATTGATGCGATCGCAAAAGATATGGGGCTTCGCAGCAACGATTTCTCCAAGATCCAAGGCCGTTTCGATACTAGGCTTTCCCTGTCATCAGCCAACGTCGATGAAGTTATCAAGAAAAGGATTTTAGCTAAAACAACCACTGCAGAGCAAACACTACGACTTCTCTATGAGCAAAAATCAACCATCATCAAGAACTTGATTGTTTTCAATGATGGCGTTGAGAAAAAGCTCTATGCAAATGACCATAATTTTGCATCGGTTTATCCTTTTGTGCCTTACCAGTTCAATTTGCTTGCAAGTGTACTAACTTCCATAAGAACCCATGGAGCATCCGGAAAGCATTTATCTGAAGGGGAGCGTTCCATGATTGCCTTGTTCAAGGAATCTGCCATGAAACTTATGGATAAGGAGCAGGGGGCAATGATTCCTTTTAATATCTTTTACGATGCCCTTCACCAGTTTTTAGATCACAGCCATAAGGGAGTTATTACAAGAGCTGCAGATAATAGTCATATCAATCCTGATCACGAAGAGAATTGTTTTAATGTTAATGTCTTAAAAACCCTCTTTATGATTAAATATGTCAAAGAGATCACAGCTAACATTGATAATATCACGAGCCTTATGATCTCTGATATTGACACCGATCGGATTGCCCTGAAAATAGATGTTGAAGAAGCCATTAAGGTTCTTGTGCGTCAAATGCTGGTGCAGAAGAATGGAGATATTTATGTTTTTCTAACAGATGAAGAGCAGGAAATCAATCGCGAGATCGAGAGTCAGAACGTTGAAATGTCTGAGGTAATCAGCAAAGTTTCCGAGCTGATTTTTGATGATATTTATAAACTGGATAAATATCGCTATCCAGTTATCAGCGGGCGGTATAATTTTTCCATTAACCAGATTATAGATGACCGGCCATACAAATCCAAGCAGAATTATGATATAGGTGTTCGGATATTAACACCAAACTCTGACTATGGCGAGGATGAAATAACTCTTCGCATGCTGTCAGGACAGGGCAAGGAAGTTCTTGTTGTACTGCCCAATGACTCTGCGTTTTTAAACGAGCTTAGGAGCGCACTGAAAATAGAAAAATACCTGAGACTTACCACTGCAAATAAACTGGCAAAGTTTGAACAAATCAAAGAATCAAAGCGTGTGGAAATGCGGGAGAGAAACGGAAATGCAAAGCTCTTTCTTGCGGAGTCCATGAAGAATGCGGAAATATATGTAAATGGTGATAAAGTGCAAATCGGTTCAAAGGAAATGGCGGCTCGCATTAACGATGCCCTCGGACGATTAGTATCGACTGTTTATCACAAACTACCCTATATTGATACTGCCATGAATGAAGCAAATATTAGGGCGTTGTTTAAGGCTACAAACCAGCAGTCATTAACCCTTGAAGGTGGAAAAGAACCTAATGCTCATGCTCTACATGACGTTCTTAGCTATATTGCCAGTAATTCATCTATGCACACGAAGACTTCCATGAAAAGCATT
>PHAD01000124.1:5622-12847 GCA_002841595.1 Firmicutes bacterium HGW-Firmicutes-12 | reverse complement strand
GGCGATCCTGCTGCCGACGGTGGTATTTCCCCTTATATTGGAACCGACAAGAAAGGACCTACGGCAGTTTTGAAGTCGGTATCCAAAGTTAATCCCGTGACCCAAAAAGCAGAGCTTCTAAATCAGAGGTTATCACCGACGCTCATGCGCAGCAAGCACGGATTCAAGATTTGGCACAAGTATATGGAAACATGGTATAACCTGAACATTGATCATGTGCAGTTTAACGTAGTTAGTACAGAACAGATGCGGGCTGCGCAGGCAGAACCAGAAAAACATGGTGACTTGATTGTACGGGTTGCAGGTTACAGCGCACGTTTCGTGGATCTTTCCAAATATGCACAGGAAACTATAGTTGCCCGTACTGAAAAAGAATTTGGGGCAGCAGATATTGAATACTTAGATATAGATATCTAAAGGAGGCTTGAAGATGGATAAATACTACAAGGAGATTTTGAAATCCGGGGTCATTACTCCCAGCGATCCGGCAACTCGCAAGCCTTTATGTGGTACTCTCAAGGGTGCCGGCATCAGGTTGGAAAAAGGCACAGCACGTTCCTGTGATAAATGCAAGTTGGGAGCGCCTGATTCTAACGTTCCTGGAAAAGGGCAGTGTGTGGCTTTGCGCAACAAAATGGGTGTTATATGGAAACGTTTTATTCCCGACTACTACAATATGACTTGTGATCATTTTGAAGAAGGGGAAATTGATTTCCGCGAGCATGTCTGATTGATTGCCGGGGAGCAGGTACCCCAAGCGGGGCAACCTGCTCCCATATTTGTACTTGAAAGCATGGGGTTCTTGAATGAAAGGCGGAGTGAAATATGAATAAAAGCCTGGAAATCCCTGTAGTTGACCCTTTCTTTTATATTGATGCTGAAACGCGTATTATGCTTAATTATTTTGAAACTATGTCGCATAAAAACCCTATTAATATATTAGTCACAGGAAAGCAGGGAAGCGGCAAATCAAGTTTGGTAAGACAATTTGCCGCTGTTTACCAGCGCCCTATGGCCACTTTTCAGGTAGGTATTTTATCTGAACCAGGACAACTCTTTGGCGAGCATGCTCTAGTAGACGGAGCGACACACTATCGACCCTTTCTTTTTCCTCAGGCTCTACAGACCCCCGGATGTGTTATTCATTTGGAGGAAATCAACCGGCCTGAACACCCTAAAGCCCTGAACATGCTGTTTTCTGTACTAGCAGATGACAGAAGTGTATGGATAGATGAAATGGGTCTCATAAAAGTTGCCAAGGGTGTGGTTATTTTTGCGACTATGAACGAAGGGGAGGAATTTGTAGGGACGGAGATGCTGGATCCAGCACTACGTGACCGCTTCTATACTATTCTAATGGATTATATCCCGGCAGACGTTGAAATAGAGGTATTAGTCCAGAAAACTGGCGTTGACCGAGAACGGGTGCGCGAAATTGTAAACATTGTCAATAAGATACGGGGACATTCTGAAACCCCGCTTGATGTTTCGACGCGTACTTCACTGATGATTGCCGAGATGGTGGCTGCCGGGGCATCGATAAGGGAGGCAATTACATATAGTCTGCAAATGGATCGCGAACAGTTGGAAGCCATACTCCTGGCGTTACACCTGGAAAAGGGACTATTGGATGATCGGAAAACCTGCAAATATATTCTCTTTACCGGTGAACTGGATTTATAGATATACATTGGGAGATGGTGAGGGGGTTATTATGGTAAAAGAGAAGGGTAGTTCCGGTGCGGTCATAAAAAGCTTTTATATCCCAGGGGAGGAAGGGATATCGGAATACTGGCGTAGGAACAAATCCTCGGTGGTATCTTTGGAGCTTGCCCGACTACTGGGAGCTTTACGCAAACTGACAGGTTATTTAGGAGTGAATGTCGGGTCAATTATATGGGAAGGCATGAAATCTCCCGTGGAGACCTCGGCAATCATTCTCGATCCTTCCATGATAAGGGGGAAGTATCCTATACCGGCCAGTAAGACGGATTATATGGTGGGAATTACGGTAAGAGAGGCTTACCGTCGTATTGAATGGAGCGAAAAGGCCGAAAAACTTGCTTGGGGGAAAGTCGGCAAAATGGATTCAGTTAAGCGCTACAAGTTTCGGCTGTATTTTGAGATGGCAGAAAGGATTTACTTTGATATTTTGGCCAACAGGTCTATCTTGGGCCTTTATGCGGAAGTAGCCCGGCTTTTGGATTTTAAAGTTGCAAAAAATAATTTATTACCTTTGCCATCTGTGGAAGAGTTGTTTTATCTTTGGTGGTCGATAGCCGCTGACCGGAATAGTCGCGGATATCAGGAGGCCTTTTCCGGAAAAACACATGAGTGGGCAACTTTAGACCGAGTTATTAATTATGGAGAACCACTACAGCTACTCAATAGTATTATTGACCCGCTGATCACGGTATGCTGTTCCAGACGCAGTGTACTGGAACGCTGCCAATACCGAGCAGATCTTTATGTTGAAAGATGGCCTCAGCTTCTGGAAATGGTAAAATTATGGCCCACCGATCGCAAGACTTATTTAATGGATGAAGAAGGAGACAACTATGCTGCGGTTGAGCCTGCAGCACGCGTATCCGAGGCTACACTAAGGGTTATAGAAGCTGCTTTGGCAGAGAATCTGGATATGACGGCCAGTGTCAGAAAGGTTTGTAGGGATGACGAGGACACAATAACAATCAAAACCGGCAGTATAATATTACCAATGGAAGAAAAACTGGACCAACAATTATTCCTTAGGCTAAAAGCCGGTTTGCGGTTACGCTCGAAAAGAAGGAATGTCGTTAGCCGCGGATTGAAGAGTGGCAGTATTGACCCGCGGCGGCTTTATCGGGCACCGATAACGGGAGAGGTTTTTCTTTACAAGAAGGCTGTCCATGAAATGGATCATGAGGTTGTACTCCTTGTTGATGCATCCAGTTCAATGGTTGGACCAAAGTGGAGGAGTTCCCAACGGGTTTTTTATGCCCTCTATGAGGCAATGAAAGAATTAAATCCACACACGCAGGTATTTGCCTATAATGAAATTTCAAACATTTGTTACCTTACAGAGTTAGCCAAGAGAGGCAGATTGTTCACTGTTGTACCGCGGGGGAAAACGGCTTCAGGCGAGGCTATCGTTGCTACTGCATTATTATTAATGCAGCGAAAAAAAATGAGACCGTCTCTGCTCATCCATCTGACCGACGGTGCTTCTAACTGGGGGAGCGAGGTTAAGTATGGCATTGAATTTTGTAAAAAACAGCATATTGACTTGATTACTCTGGGATTAGGATGTAACAAGGAGAGCCGCGAAGCGCTGAAAAATGAGTATGGGGAGCAAGTCAGATTTGTTGATGATCTAAAAACTTTGCCACGAAAATTTATAGAGTTGGTAGCACATATTACACGTTATTAAATAAAGGGTGAAGAAAAATGGAGTTAAAAAAAAAGAATGTACTGATTACCAATATACAGCGATATTCTTTACAGGACGGTCCGGGCTTCAGGACTACGGTTTTCCTGAAGGGCTGTCCTCTAAGATGTCCCTGGTGTCATAATCCGGAAACACAGGATTCAGCACGGGAAATACAATTTGATTTAGAAAAATGTACTGCCTGTGGCGCTTGTGTGCAGGTATGCCTAACAAAGGCAATTTGCAGAGTTGGGAATAATATTATTTTTAACAGAGAGGTTTGCAGCAGGTGTGGTCTGTGTATCGAAGTCTGTTCTAATAGTGCCAGGGAATGGTCCGGGCAAGAAATGACCATCGATGAAATAGTAACGGAGGTTAAAGGAGATGAAATGTTTTACACAAGTTCCGGTGGTGGGGTAACCATCAGCGGCGGCGATCCTCTGTATTTCCCCCAATACACTAAAGAACTCTCTCGGTGTTTAAAAGAGGAGTTATTGCATGTAGCTGTGGAAACTGCTGCTTTTTGTAAATGGTCCTATCTGGAAGAGCTTTGTCAATATACCAATCTCTTTCTAATTGACTTAAAGACTATGGATAGTGAAAAGTACCGGAAAGTTATTGGGACCAGTCTAGAGGTGGTACAGCAGAACATAGAACGGCTGGTGGATGCAGGAGCTTCTATTAGGGTCCGGGTTCCGGTGATACCTGGATTTAATGACAGTGAAGGTGATTATGAAGCCATTGCTGCCTATTTGGGCAAACTTAGGAACAGGCTGAAAGGGGTAGATATTCTTCCTTTCCATTCTTATGCCTGGAAAAAATATAAACTTTTAGGTAGATGGGACTGCTACCAGTATAAAAACACGGAATCTTTACAGCCTGAAGATGTAATTGACCTGGCGAAAAAGCTCAAGGAAGCCGGCTTTACGACAGCTAATTCTAGCCTAACAATTGGGGGCTTGACCTAAACAATATTTTGACAATGACTGCATAAAAGGAAGGTGTAGCATGACATAGATCATGTGTAGCAAAAATAAATTTGTGGGTTCAAGCCCTGGGTAACTATATAAATGAGTGGATACCATGATAATAAAGAATCTCAGGACTTAAATCCTGGGGTTCTTTTACGAATAAACAGTCTCGTTCAAAAGAATACTAAATCTATATTAAAAATTAAGGAAAATATAATATGAAAAAAAGAGTAATTGAAGACAGGATAATATTAACAGCCTTGGCAGGAATAATTGCTGCTTTTATTGCAAATATCTTTGGATATTTGTCCAAGATTTATTATCCAACTGCGATCATAATGCCAGAAATTGCAGCTGCTACATGGATTAACGATTCTCAAATACATACGGTACCAGGTATTATTTTTGGCAACATCAGTAGTTTCATTGTAGGTGGTATACATTCTTTAATATATATTACACTACTAGATAAAACTGGTTGGAAGTATTTTTGGCTTAAAAGTTTAATTGTAACTACTACAGGTTGGCTCTTTGCATTAATATTCTTACTCAGAATATTGGATCTCCAGCCAGAAGCGTTAAATGATATTTGGGCATCTATCCTATTTTATGGGGCGCATTTCGTTTATCTTTGTGTTTCAGCTTATATTGTAAAAACACTCGGGGTTTCGAAGAAAAATTTTGTGCCCAAAAAGTAAACATAGATTTTGTAGGGAAACAGTAAAACGGGCCTTCCCGGTGCTTTAATCTTATGGATAATTTCTGTTTTTTGCTTAATCGGTGGGGGGCCGGGTATAAGCTGGTTCAGCCAATCTTTCATTAGTTGAACAATAAGGGAGGTTTCAAAAGTTCGTGCATAAATTCTGTCCATGGTAGAAGTGTTCCCACGATATAACCCATTTATAATCATCCTGGCCAATGGACCTACCTCAAAGAAGTTATGCGCATATTTAACAGATTTAATCCAGCTGTATGCACCGGGTTTAAAAGGTGCTGGTTCCAGACAAGGTTGGGAGACATTATCCTTATTAACCTCATACCAGGAATGGGTAATATCTTCCTGTATTAAGCTAAGATCGGGAAATGATAATTCATTGCCATTTAATACCCCGCTTCCCCAGAGTACTTTTGACCGGGTCATCATCACTGCACCGCCAGGCGCACATGGATTATCAGTTTTCGTAGCACGTAACCACCTGGGAGTAGAATCACCTCCGCAGAGCGACTGTGCCAGTTTACTTTCACTCATTGAACCCCTTAATTCGTTGGAAGTTCGGTGTATGCGTGATCCGACCAGGGGAGGTTGGCTGCTGTCCTTAATGAGTTAGCTAACGAAGGTGCGGCAGTTATTGTTATTTCGAAAAAAGATGCTGAAAGTGCACTGGAGATACTTAAAGGACATCCTTTAGGAAGAAAAGCCTCCATTATAGGAGAAGTAAGAGCTGATAATCCAGGTCAAGTTATAATGGAAACTATCCTGGATACGGAAAGAATAATGCAGATGCCAAGTGGAGTGATAATTCCACGCATATGCTGAAATTGGAATTTCACTACAGAAAATAACTATTTATTATTGACATAATTTAGCTAATTTAGATATAATATTATCAAATCAATTTTATATTTAATAGAGCAGGCGATGAATCCTTATGGATACATGGGGCCGGGCTGGAAACGGCAGCAGGTAAATACCTGTGGGACTATAGTAATTATAGTTTCACAGGTATTTTTTGTAGGAGGTATTTATAAAATGAAAAATGAGTTAAACCCTAGAATACTAATATTTGGAGCAGGTGTGATAGGAAGCATATTTGCTGGCAAACTTGCAAATGCCGGATTTAATGTTACTATACTAGCTCGAAACGAAAGATTTAGAGAACTGGTGAGTAAAGGACTTATATTAGAACACTCCTTAACGGGAGAAAGGTTAGAAATTAAAATACCAGTCATAAATAAGTTGGAAAAAGAAGATAATTATGACTTTATAATTGTAGCTGTTCAAAATACCCAGATAAATGAAGTTCTGCCGACTCTTGCAGATAATAATTCAAAGAACATCGTATTTGTCATAAATAATCCTTCAGGCTACGAAAAATGGGTTGATTCTGTCGGCCGCGACCGGGTGCTGATTGGCTTCCCATCAGCCGGTGGAGTTAGGGAAAATGGTGAAGTGTATTACTTTATCGGTACTGGTATTACAAAAGTATTTCAAGCAACTACATTTGGTGAAATTAGTGGAAAGATAACAGCAAGGCTTAAGCTACTTATATACTATGGCAAAGCATACCTCCGTTGCAAAAGAGGAAATGGAGGCATTGGAAGCAGTATTTAAGAAGTTTATTAAGGAAACAGGTGTCGAAACGCCAGCATTGGACTGGTTATCAAATGCTGAGGATAAGGTGGTTGTTTATGATTAAGGATAAATTTCGGGAAGTGCAGAAAGTACTTTGGATAATTCTTTTTTTAAATATAGCTGTAGCTACGGCAAAAATAATTATGGGAGCTATTACAAACAGCACTAGTATGACTGCTGACGGATATCATTCATTAGCTGACGGGTCCTCAAATATTATTGGTTTGATTGGAATATGGTTCGCGGCAAAACCCGTTGACGAGAAGCACCCTTACGGCCATAGAAAGTTTGAAATACTTGCAAGTCTTTTTATCGTAGGCATGTTGGTATACTTAGCTCTGAGGATTATTAGCGAAGCATATGCCAATTTTAGAAATCCGCTTATTCCAGATATTACAACTGAAAGCTTGGTTGTGATGTTACTTACGCTTGTTATCAATATATTTGTTGCAAAATTTGAATATAGAAAGGGACAAAGATTAAATTCTACGATAC
>PHAD01000124.1:0-5566 GCA_002841595.1 Firmicutes bacterium HGW-Firmicutes-12 | reverse complement strand
AAAGTGATATTTATGTAACAATAGGGGTACTTACGACCCTTATTGCCATAAGGTTAGGCGCACCACCAATAGTTGATTCAGTGACCTCTCTTTTTGTAGCTGGATTTATATTGCACGCAGCTTATGAGATATTTAAGGACGCCAGCGTAATATTGGTTGACAGTGCTGTTGTTGATACTAAAGATATAGAAAATATTACCTTGTGTCATGAAGGGGTAAAAGGGATCCATAAAATAAGGAGTAGAGGAACTGCTGATGATCTGCATATAGATATGCATATTCTTGCAGACCCTCATCTGACTTTAGAGGAATCCCACAAGTTAGTCCATGAAATTGAAGATAAGCTAAGGGAGAAAATAAATAATAATATCCAGGTTATTATTCATCTTGAGCCTATGTATGGTTCTTTGGCTAATAATGATTTAGAATAATATTTAGATTGTTAAAGGGAGCAATTAGCTAGGTTCGATACAGCTAATTATTTTGGAAGGTTGATAAAGATGGTGCGTGAATATAAAAGCATGGTAAATGAGGATTTCTGTGCATCTTTTATATTCAATCTTCAATCGCCAATGCTATATTTAAATAGCAACATAATTATGTCAAGAATAATAGCAAAGGAATTGAGTGTATGCCACAGATAAGACCCATCGCTGAATTGAGGAATACAAGTAAAATTTCAGAAATCTGCCACAATCAATCGGAACCTGTGTTCATAACCAAAAATGGATATGGTGATTTAGATGGGATATATCTGTATATTTCAGAACACATGGTTGCCCCCAAAGCTGCTAATGACTTGATGGATATTATTGAAGCCTCAATCATGAAACTCAAGGAATGTTAAAAACTATATTGTCTTTCATCTAATTGACGAGGCAGAAAAACAGGTTGTTATTATACGGGTGCTTTATGGCGCACAGCAGTATGAAAATTTACTCTAGCAAGTACAAAAATGAATCAAATATTGAATTTGAGTCGTGATGTTCTAACAGACCTCACGGCTTTTTATTATCTAGAACACGGGGAGGTGAACTATTGACCAAGAAAGAAAAGCTGAAAATAAATTCTAAAATTACATTTCATGACGTAAACGCGACATCTCATGCAGATGTTAACAAATAAAGAAATCTTTAAGATATGATTTAATTATCAGTTCCACTGAAAATTAAATTATATTGGAGGAGAGATACCATGAAAAAGCTTATTTTAATTGTACTTGTTATGATGTTGTCCTTGTCTATGCTTGCAGGATGTGGGGATTCATCAGCGCCAGAAAAGCCGGCAGCTACCCCTGAACCAACAACTACCACCGATTCCAGCGATTCAGCTGCAGTGGACCTTAAGTTAATAAAAGAACTTGAGCAAAAAAATATTGAGCTTGTAGAAGTTTATAATGAGGTGGCGGAGTTAGCAGTTGAAAATGGCTGGGATGAAGATGAATTAACATTAAAGGAACTAGGTGCCGCTGATGTTGTCATCACAACTTTTAATTCTATTATTGAAGATCCATCATCAGCTGAAGGCGCTGATATTCCGGAGTTATTAAGTGCGACCGATGAATTAATCAAGGAATTAGACACAAATATTCGAGTAAGAGTTTCTGCTTCATTCGCAAGCAAATAATCACCAGGATAAGAAATTAATACAACTTGCAGCTTTAGCCTCGTTCGTTTCTTAGGGCGAGGCTATGCTTTAGATGGAGGAAGTCATATGAAAAAGATACTATTAAGTATTTTTGCAATTTTGGTGTTATTCGCAATTATTTCGAGTTGTAGTAATTCGGAGTCAGATAGCAATTTAAACGACATAAACATTGCAAAGAGCAATGTAGCAGGTGAAAATTGGACGGTCTTTGTTTATCTCTGCGGTACTGATCTTGAAACAAATTATGGTGTGGCAACCGATAATCTTCAGGAAATGCTTGATGTCAATCAAACAAGCAATATAAAGGTAGTTGTTCAAACCGGCGGCACCGAAAAGTGGCAAAATGATATAGTGGATGCTAATAAGTTGGAACGTTATGAAATTTCCGAAGCTGGAATGTCCCTTATAGAACAGAAGCCGCTAAAAAGCATGGGAGAGGCTGATACGCTGGGGGACTTCTTACAATGGGGTGTGCAGCAATACCCTGCCGACAAATATGTGAGCGTTATCTGGAATCATGGTGGGGGAAGTGTTTCAGGTGTAGCCTTTGACCAGCTTTATGATATGGATTCCCTTGATTTGTCTGAGCTTGCTTTAGGTATATCTCAGGCAGGCGTGCAGTTTGAGATTATCGGCTTTGATACTTGTCTCATGGCAACTCTGGAAAATGCGTCCGTGCTTTGCCCCTATGGCAGATATATGGTTGCCTCGGAGGAAATTGAGCCGGGCAGTGGGTGGGATTTTGCCGCTTGGTTGCAATATATTTGCGATAATCCCCAAGCAGATGGGCTTGAGGTTGGTAAAGTAATTTGTGACAGCTATTATGCAAAATGCCAGGCTGGTGAGGTTGATGAAATCGCAACTCTTTCCGTAACAGATCTTTCCCTTGTTCCAAAGCTTGCGAGTGTATTCGATCAAATGGCGTCAGAGCTTGAGGAAATAGTAGCTATACCCGAAAAATATCAACCCTTCGCCAAGGCAATGTCCAAGGCTGAAAACTATGGTGGAAATAATGATAACGAAGGCTACACCAATATGGTGGATTTAGGGGATCTTGTACGACAATCAGGTAGCGCCTTGATGGGTACGGGTACTGAGGTGCTTGCTGTTCTAGAAGATGTTGTAAAATACAAGGTGAACGGCTCAGGACGACAAAAATCAAGCGGGCTTTCCTTATTTGTCCCCCTTGGAGTAGATGATGAGACGCTTAATAAATATGCTGAAACTGCCGCGGTGAGCGGAAACTATCTGCGCTATTTTGAAAGCATCTATGATTGGAAAATCCCTCAAGGACTTGAAATAACATCCCCTGTAATAAGCGAGGAAAATATTTTAACAAAAACGGTAAATACACTGGAGTTTTTACCAGTCCAACAACTGGATCCCGATAAATTCCTCGTTTCCTTTCAAACCAACATTGATGAAAATGGGAGCTACATTCTTGAGATAGACACTGGGGCGGAGGTCATTCAAAGTGTGGCTTACAATCTTTACTATGAGGATGATTCAGGAGAAACGCTTATGTTTTTGGGCTCGGATTATGACCTTAATTATGATGAAGAAAGTGGACTTTATTGGGATAATTTCCGCAGTGTATGGCCTATTATTAACGATCAAACCTGCTCTATGATTCCTGTGGACTGGAATGAGGAATACATCAATTATACCGTTCCCATCAAGCTTAATGGGCAAGAAACAAATTTGCGAATGGTGTATGATTGCAATACAAACCTATATAGTGTAATTGGAACCTGGGATGGAATTACTGAAAGTGGCATGAGCAGTAAGGAAATTCGCAAGCTAAAAACTGGGGATACAATTGTATTTTTGTTTGGAGCCAGCGACTTCGCTTCCGGCGATGCCTATGTTGTTGAATTTGGTGGTTTTACTGTTAGTGGTGACATAATGGTTGAAGAAGCAATCTTGTTTGATGCTGTGTTTTATTATGAATATGAAATCACCGATATTTTCGGGAGGGTTTATACAAGTGATCTGGCAAAAATTGTTTCTGAAAATGGAGAGATAACAATAGAACCTTTAAACGGAAATTAACATCCTACTAAATTATAGTCTAAAAATACTTATCAATAATTAAATTTAGTAGTTTCTCTTCCATCTAAATACTCCTTACAATTTGTTCCTGATGATATCATAATATAAAATTCATTTTGATAATAGAGAGTTTGGTTTCCAAGCCGGGCAACTTAATAGACCCAAAATCATAGCCCTATAAGGGCTTATTACAGGCCAGCGCCTCAAGGACGCTGGCTTAAACTTCGTTCAAGCCATGTGCATGATTACTTGGCAGGACCTTTGAAAGGGTTCTCTAGTTCCCTTGTCGTAACCCTATCCATTATCTGGACAAAAACCAAGTCAGTCTAAGCTCCTACCATTGATAAAAAATTTGGTTCATTTATTCTATGCTGTAGATAAAAAGTAAGTTATTTCGCATATAATTTTTTTGCTTAAGTCATAACAGGAAAGAAGTTGTGCAGATTTGGATTCAGAGGTATTTTATACCCATCTTTTTGATCATGCCGTATGACCGTTGGGAATTGTAGTTTTGTCGAACGAAATGCATTGACCACTATGGTAAATTGCGATATAATATCATTGACCACAATGGTAAAACGCAGGGAGGCTGATTGAATTGGTTTTAGAAAAGCTTGAAAACTTAGATAAAAATAGAAAAGACGCAATCATCAATGCGGCGCTTATGGAGTTTGCGGCCAAAGGTTATGATGAAGCTTCGACTATTGTTATTGCCAGGAACGCCGGAATATCGAAGGGGTTGATGTTCCATTATGTTAACAGCAAGAAGGACTTTTTTTTGTTCCTCTGTGACTATTGTAGCAAAATCGTAAAAAGAGAGTATTTCGATCTAATAAACTTCAATGAAAAAGATCTCCTTGAAAGACTGCGGCAATCCTATATTCTTCAACTTGAATTGTTACATATATATCCATGGATTCTCGAATTCACCAGGATCACTGCTGATGAAAAATCTGATGAGATCAGGAAAGAACTGGACGAAATACTGAAAGGAACACAACCAATATGCTATGAAACAATGTTCGGTACGATTGATACGTCCAGATTCAGAGAAGGGATGGATATTGAACGGTGCAAACGGCTTATTTTTTGGGCAAATGTCGGATTTTCGAACCAAATATTGAAGGATATTAGAAATTCAGAAATCAGCGAATTGGATTATGAAAGAATTGTCGAGGAGCTGGACGGCTACCTTAATGAGCTCAGGAAGGGCTTTTACAAATAAATTATGAAGGAGGAGTATCTATGGGTATGACAATTTATTACTTTTCCGCTACGGGCAATTCGCTGTCAATAGCCCTACAGATCGCAAAAGGACTTGGAAACTGTGCAATTCAATCTATGGCTGCAGAGCCGCCGGATGAGCCTGTCGGTGGCCCCGATAATCCGCTTGGTTTCGTCTTTCCTGTTTTCTATAACGGATTGCCCAGATTGGTTAAACGATTTGTAGAAAAACTTGTTATATTTCCAGAAACCTATTGCTTTGCAATTACTAATTCCGGAGGGACCAGAGCAAACCCATTAGGTATGCTGGAGGATATTCTTATCGAAAAAGGTATTTGTTTATCTTATGCAGATGAGGTTAAGATGCCGGGAAATTATATTGTGAGTCATCAAGCGCCTGCTACCGACAAAGTACAGAAACTTATAGAAGCTGCCGCCTGTAAGGTAGATAAAGCCGCCAAAGCGATTGCTGGTGGTGAGTGGCAACCGGTGAAAAGAAAAGCGGAGTTATGGAGTAAAATAACAAATCGCAGTTATCTATATAAAAATATCAACGAATGGGATGAAAATTTCGTAACTACTAGCATATGTACCGGCTGTGGTCTATGCGCCGAAGTATGTCCTGTAGACAATATAAGAATTG
>PHAD01000123.1 GCA_002841595.1 Firmicutes bacterium HGW-Firmicutes-12 | reverse complement strand
ATAATGGTTTCTTAAATGATCCTGGTTCACTCAGGAACTTAGGAGTTATCTTTGGGGCAATGCTGGCCACTTTGTTGGCTTCACAATTTAAGATTAAGAAAATAAAGTCGATTAAACAAGTCGTAGCCGCCATACTCGGTGGACTCCTCATGGGATATGGAGCTCGAATAGCCTTTGGCTGTAATATTGGTGCCCTTTTTGGTGGAATAGCTTCCTTATCACTTTCAGGTTGGGTCTTTGGGGCATTCTTATTCCTTGGCGCTATGGTCGGCAGCAAACTTCTCGTGAAGTATTTTATGTAGTTAAGTAATTTATGTAAGTAAAGGAGTCTTGAAATATGGAGAAAAAAGTAGAGAAATATGATGTTGTCATAATCGGCGGTGGTGCTGCCGGACTAACTGCAGCAATTTATTGCGGTCGTGCCAAACTGAATACTCTCCTCATTGAAAAGTCACTAGTAGGCGGATTAGCTACCTATACTAACGAAATTGAAAACTTCCCTGGCTTTCCGGAGGGAACAAGTGGCTTAGGTTTAATGGATCTATATCACAAACAAGCCAAGAAATTTGGCGTCAAATTTAAACTTACCGATGTTAAAGGTGTTAAATTAGATGCCGAAACAAAAATAGTAGAAACCTTCCGTACAAACTATGAAGCAAAAGTCGTTATTGCCGCTACTGGTGGAAAGCCGAGACTTACGGGTGCTAAAGGCGAGGACCTTTTTCTTTACGATAAAGGTATATCCTTCTGCGCTACCTGTGATGCCGCCGCCAACACTGGAAAAACAATATTAGTAGTCGGGAGCGGTGACGCTGCGATTGAAGAAGGAATGTTTTTAACAAAGTTTGCTGATAAAGTTATCGTTTCTGTACTTCATGATACGGGCAAAATGGATTGTAATGAAATTGCTAAGGGCGAAGCATTAGCTAATCCAAAGATGGAGTTTATCTGGAATACAGTTGTTGAAGAATTTGCAGGAACCCAACATTTAGAAAAAGTTATTCTCAAAAATGTAAAAACAGGGGAACTAATCCCTGTACCTGTGGATTCTTGTTTCCTCTTTATTGGCTATATACCTAATACCGAAATTTTCAAAGACATCTTAGATATGAATAAACCCGGCTATCTTATCACTAATGAAAAAATGGAAACTAATTTTGATGGGGTTTTTGCCGCGGGTGATGTTAGAGATAAATTCCTCAAACAAGTCTCTACTGCTGTCGGAGATGGTGCAATCGCAGGCTATGCTGCTGAGAAATACATTGCAGAGACCGAAACTTTCCACAGCCAAATCATGAGAGATGATATGCCTGGGTTAGTTTATTTGTGGAATGCCGTGGATCCAAAATGCCGCGAATATCTGCCGATAATTGAAAAGATTGAAGCCGATTACAGAGGGAAAATCCGCGTTACTAAGGTAGATATTTATAAATCTTCTGGAATAGCTAACCGCCTTGGTGTTAAAGAGGCTCCTTCTCTAGTTAGCATTAGCCATGGTAAGATTAACAAGATATATACTGATGGTATTAATGAAAAAGAGCTAGCTGATTTATTAGCTACTGGTTAAAACAAAACATATTGCTAAATATCCTCAAAGAAACAGTGCTAAAGCCCTTCTTGGCTTTAGCACTGTTTCTTTGTTTTTTAACATATTGCCTAATTATTTTAAAACTTTTTCGATATTTGGTTAATTATTTTAGGCTATTTTGTTGTTATAGATATATTTTTATTGTTATGAGTCCCTGTAATACTCCTATCAGAAAACCCAACAGTCCCCCCAAAAGCTCAATGTGTTTGAGTTCAGCTCGGGCCAAACTGCGAGCAATTTCCTCTAGTCTTTTCATTTCAAACTCAAGTATTTTATTCTCTACAATGCTTCTTATCTCACCTTTTATGCTTTCAATATCCTCAATGCTTAAAGCATTTTCAGGATTTTCAAGCACTTTTGCAACTTCATGCGTTAGTACTCTGCCCATATATTCCGCTACGGTTTCTTGAAGACTCTGGGGCAAGAGAAACGGAAGCTTATTCATTATACGCTCTTGAACAAGAACCTGTACTCTTTCCAGAACTTTATCTTTCACTTCTTCTCGTGATAAGCTTTTAACGACATCTTGTCCTGTGATCAATTCACAGCTTACTACATCGCCAATTGCTGTAGCTATATCCTTTTGTCTTTTGGGTATTAACCCTTGTAATTGCCAGTTAAAAAGAGGTAGTTTTACCGGTTCATATGGTCTAAATAGCAATCTTATCGCTAGCACATTAGTAATCCAACCAATTGCAGCCCCAATAAGGCCCATTCCAATAATATATACTAGTTCATTAACCACAAAAGTATCTCCTTTGTACATCTAGCTCTTCTCTCTAGTCAAAATAACAAAGAAAATAGAAATAGGCAAGTTAAAAATAAAAACAGCCCACCAATTAGGTGAGCTTGCATACTTATTCTCTTTACTTTGGACGACAATACTTGCATCCAGAACACTTACTTACTCTGCTACCAAAGACACTATTAATAGTATTAATAGTATCCCCTGGTTTTACTCCTTCTTCTAAGTGCAGTTCTACTTCTCGTGGAGCCATTGTAATCAATGCACTAATAAGAAGGTCATCATAATTAATCTCATTCTCTTGCAGATCCAACATTAGTCCTTCTAAGCACTCATGTTTAAGCGGCTGAAACTCACTATCTAGCAACATAAATCCATCTTCTTTTTTAAATATAATCTTAACCTTATCTATCCTCGGCTCTTGTATATCTACAAAGTATTTAAGTAAGCGTATGAACTCCATATACTCTTTTTCTAACATAAATTCATCTACTGCCGAATTTACAATTTCCTCTAATTCGTCCTGGTAGTCTTTGAGACGAAAATTAATAAAACCTTCTAAAATTAAGTCTTTATGCAAATCAAGATATGTCAGCACTTTATCCATTACTTTTTCCCGTCTCTGTTCGCGTTGGGAAAAGATCACTCCATCAGGATTAAGAATTTGCTTAGCTTTTTTTAGAATAGACTTCTTTTCTTCATCATTATAATAAAAATAATTATCTCTAATAATTTTCCTAATTATGCGAGCTTCCCATTCTTCAATAATAATATCCGCGATACAGTTGGCTATAGTGCTTTTTATTATTTGAAATACTTCTTTTTTTGTACCGCCCTTAGCCTTTACACTGTAACCCATAAAAGTAAATTCGCCTATTTTATCAATATCAACATCAAAGGGGAATCCCTCTTGTTGTAATGTTTCCAGTTTATCAGATAAGCGGCTGTACAATAACCCCGGCATGGTATTTGTTCCAACATATATTGGTTCGTTCAATTTATCAACCCCTTTTTATATATCTTATTATATGAAGGGTGTATTTTTATATGCAGGGGCAATGATTACATAATGTGTAAATAATGGCTTACTGTGTATTTTTCTAAATTATTATAATTAGAAAGGAGACTTATTTTAATAATAAGCCTCCTTTCTAATTCCTACTATTGCATATTCATCTGATCATTTGCTGAAAACTGCGTTTGAGCGTATTGTTGAAACTGTTGCTGAGCCTGTTGTATCTGTTGCTGTTGCGCTGCCTCCAACTTATAGTGTCCTTGTTCAAACATCAGATTGAATAGATCACGAGCACACTGATGGCTCTCTGCAAGTATACCTAAGACATCTTGATGGAGTTCGCGATAGCTGGCCTCTCTGGTCATTACGTTCAAATTATCAGTTATCCACTTTTCTGAACTCAGACAATCATTCAACCTGTCTCTATCATTCATTTCCGGTCCTTTTGATTGTGGTTCACCAGGCATTTTTGGGTTTTGAATTGTGTTTTGATTTTGCTGTTGCATTAATATACCTCCTACTGATTTATTTTGGCGGCAGAGTTGGCAGGATTTAAATGTTTTAATAGTATGCTATAGTGTTTCTGGTGAATTTGAGCCGCTCTTTTTATAAGATTTTTTGTTTTACTATCTTGGGTTTCTTGTGCAAAATGATTAAATTTCTTAATAATATCAAGTTCCCAAGACAAGGCATCTGTTAAGTAGGAATAATCTTTACTTGTGACAATCTGAGGCGGCTCCGGCATCCTATTCTGTTGACCCATTTGTTGATTATTCTGTATTTGGGGATTTAGATTTTTTGTTTCCACAAATATACCTCCTTAATATTGTTATCCCCTATTAGGATGATTAATTTTCCGATTTTTATGTATCAAAAATATAATATAATTCTATTCTTGTTTGATTTCAGCTCTTTTTGAGCTTAAACCCCTCATTTCCAAGTATAACCAAAATCCTGTTAGCAGGCTTGAACCCAAATCTGAAACCGGTCCAGCTAGGAAAACCCCAACCAACCCAAAATACCTAGGTAAAATTAATAAAGCCGGTATCAATAGCAACACCTGTCTTGATAAACTTAAGATCATAGCTTGTTTTGGTTTTCCAACAGCCTGGAAATAACCTGCACTTACAATCTGAAATCCGATGATAGGCAAAAATACAAAGAATACTGTTAAAGCTTGTGATCCTATTCTTATTAGTTCTACGTCTTTATTATTAAATAACCCAATAAGTGCTTCAGGAAATAGTCTGGTAACAATAAATCCAATTAAGACAACAATCGTAGCAACAATAATCCCTGTTTTCAAGGTTTGCTTAACCCTTTCAAATTTTCTTGCTCCATAGTTATAACCAATGATAGGTTGAGCACCTTGATTAATACCAAAGATTGGCATCAAAATCATCATTCCTATACTATTTACAATCCCCATTGCCGATATTGCAATATCTCCTCCATAAACAGATAAGCTCTTATTCAGAATTATATTCATGATACTAGCTGCAAACTGCATGGCAAATGGTGCCGAGCCAATAGCTAGTATTTGTTTAGTTATATGTAGCTTGATTTTCAAATTCTTAGCATGTATTTTTAAGAGACTAGGGCCCTTAATGAAATAGCTTAATACCCATATAGCTGATACGGCTTGAGCAAGTATAGTCGCTAATGCGGCGCCACTTAGACCCAGCTTAAAAGTAAATATAAAAATTGGATCAAGGATTATATTTAATACAGCACCGATAATAATTGTCAACATAGCAGTTTTAGGATTACCTTCTGCTCTAATGAAATTGTTCATTCCAAAGCTAGTACCCATAAAAACAGCACCTACTAGGATTATACGCATATATTCACTAGCATAGGGTAACACATCCTCGCTAGCTCCAAATAATTGCAAAAGGGGATTCAAGAATACCAATCCCACAATAGATAATAACAATGAGCTAAGTATCAAAAGAACCATACCATTGGTCATTATTAATTCGGCTTCTTCATGTTTCTGCTGTCCTAAACGAATAGAAATCAATGCGGTTGTTCCTAGTCCAATCAGCATACCGATTGCCATCATTAGAATCATAAACGGGAAACTTATGGTTATACCGGCTATACCTAAAGATCCTACACCCCTACCTATAAATATACGGTCTATTATGTTGTATGAGGCATTAACAAGCATACCGATTACAGCAGGCACAGAGAACTTATATAGTAATACCGAAATCTTTTCTTTTCCTAATTGCTGTGAATAATCCACTTCGCTTCATCCTCTTTTTTTAAAATTTATAGTCTGATTTATTGATCTAACGTTTTGAATCTTAATCAATTAAATTTATACTGTCAACACCGATCCAAAAGCCTTCCACGGTTATATACCATAGAAGGCTTTCGCAATTATACTTAGTATGCTATTTTATTCTCTACAGTAAACAGTAAATATGACTAAAAAATTTTAAAAAAAATTACTGAAATATCATCTACCTGAAAACTTCTGTCATATACCTTTTCGGTAACTATAATTTAAAACTACTGTTTAGGTTATTTTATCCTAGTGAGCCATTGTGACAGTAGCGTAGTTAATCCAGGTCATATTCATGAGCCTTTTCCTCACCTTTCATGACTCTAAAGACTCCCATGGCAAGAGATTCAAGTTCATTCTCACCAGGGATTATTTCAACTGGCGCAATAAATCTTACCTTTTGACTAATCCACCCAGTTATCATCTTGGAGTGAGCTAAACCTCCAGTTAGGATAATCCTATCTATTTCCCCATCAACAACAGTGGCCAGTTCTCCAATCCCCTTGGCAATTTGGTAGGCCATGGCATAATAGATTAACTCCGCATGTTTTTCTCCGTTCTTTATCATTTCTTCCACATCTAACGCATTTGTAGTATTGAAATAAGCCAATAGTCCTCCTTTACCCCTTAACTTTTTTTTCATCTCCTTATGGTCGTATCTTGCGGAATAACACATATCCACCAAGCTAAGACATGGTACTCTGCCGGCCCTTTCCGGGGCAAATGGTCCTTCATCATCGGAAATGATATCAATCATTTTTCCCTTCTTATGGACGCTCATGGTAATTCCTCCGCCCATATGTGCCACCACCAGATTTAATTCTGTATAGGGTCGGTTTATCTTCTGGGCTGTCTTGATAGCTGAGGCTCGCATGTTCAAGGCATGAGAAAGACTTTTGCGTTCAATATCAGGCAAACCAGATATCCTGGCAACATCATCCAGCTCATCTACAGCTACCGAATCATAGATGAATGCGGGTACCCCCGTCATCTTGCCTATTTCATAAGCTATCATCGCACCCAGATTAGAAGCATGCTCTCCTAGAGGTCTATTAGTCAGCCTATCGATCATTTCATCGTTAACGTAATAAGCTCCCGCTTTGACAGGTGGCAGTGTACCTCCCCTACCTACCACAGCTGAGAGCTCTTCTAATTTAAAATCTATCATCTCTAAAAAGGAAAGAACGGCTTCTTTGCGCATTAAATACTGCTGACTTATTGTTTTGTAACTGTTTAGCAATTCTCTGGAGTGTTCCAGGTTTTCTTTGTATTTTTCCTTTTCATTCTCAAATAAAGCAATCTTGGTTGTAGTTGAACCGGGATTAATGGCCAGAATTTTTAATATTTTTTCACTAGTCATACTCTTTTCTCCAATCACCTGAAGCTACCAGTACCAAAGATAGATATTTGTCTTCAGTAGAAGAAGACCTTGAGGTTAAAACTATGGGGGTCTTTGCACCGATCACAAATCCGGCTAACTTGGAATTCCCTGAATAGACCAGAGATTTACCAATCAGGTTTCCAGCAGTGATATTCGGTACGACTAGCAAATCGGCATCCCCTGCCACAGGACTATCATACCCCTTTATTTCTGCAGCTTCTTTATCTATGGCAAGATCATAGGAGATAGGTCCTTCTATCAGGCAATCTTTTATATCCCCGTTCTTATTCATTTTTTTCAGTTCATAAGCATCTACTGTTTCAGGCATCTTTTGATTAACCTCTTCTATGGCAGCTAGAACAGCTACCTTGGGTAGTTTTATACCCATTTTTTTCATCGCATTAACAGCATTAGTGATAATCTGT
>PHAD01000122.1 GCA_002841595.1 Firmicutes bacterium HGW-Firmicutes-12 | reverse complement strand
GTTTCTTTTTTTAAATACAATCTTTTTAAGTGGTTGATAAATACTCTTGAGCTTTAAAAGAGGCAGGATTATTATGGTAATTTATAGAATATAACATTAAGTTGCCAGAATTGCCAAAATGTAGGCCCCATGCAATTTCCTATTTATAATGTGACGGAGGTGGCGTACATTGCCCGAGAATATATGTTGCCAAGTGGAAAAAGCTTTCGACCGTCTGGAGAATTTACGTCAATGTAATTTGCCGTGTGAAGAAATGACGGCAAATCTTATAGCCGAGCTCAGTTTGGCACTTTCAGAGTTACAGACATCTACTATTGAAGTGCTTGAACAAGATGAAGCACTAACATCCAGTCGCCTGGCACTGGAGGAAGAGCGTTCTCGTTATCAGGATTTGTTTGAATTTGCGCCAGACAGCTATCTGGTCACAGATACAGAAAGCATCATCCTAGAAGCTAATAGTTCCGCGAGCAATCTTTTTAATGTAAACAAATCATATCTTATAGGTAAACCATTAGCACTATTTGTCCATGAGGAAGACCGTTCGTCCTTTCGCACGCGGTTGGTACAGCTAAAAAATGGAACCCTCATACAAAACGGCGACTGGGAGCTTATCATGCTTTCGAGCAAGGGCGTAGCTTTCCCCTCTTCCATAACAGTGGAAAAGGTTACCGTTTCCAGGGAGAAATCTACTGAGTTGCGCTGGCTACTGCGTGATATCACCAAACGCAGGCAACAAGAGAAAGAGTTGCAAAAAGTTGATAAGTTGGAATCCCTCGGCATCCTGGCAGGAGGAATTGCCCATGACCTAAACAATTTTCTTACGGTAATCCTCGGTAATCTCTCGCTGCTGAAAATGTATACTAGGGAAGACAATAAAGCTTTCAGGTATCTTCAGGATATGGAAAAAGCCATTAAACAGACGAGAAATTTAACCAGACAATTGCTGACCTTTGCCAAGGGTGGACAGCCTCTGACCAAGGCTGTCTCCATCTGCAGCTTAATTAAGGAAGTGAGTGCTTTTGCCCTCAGTGGATCCAAAGCGAGCTGCGAGTTTTTGCTCTCAGAGGATTTGCCTTCGGTAGAAATAGACATTGGACAAATAACCCAGGTCATTAGTAATTTACTAATTAATGCCGACCAGGCTATGCAGACAGGTGGAAAAATCAAAGTCTGTGCTGAAAAACTAGCAGTTACCGAGGAAAACGATATTTTGCCGCTACGGATCGGGAATTATGTGGCTCTATCCATAACAGATGAAGGCGTAGGCATATCCAAGCAGCACCTACCAAAAATATTTGACCCATATTTTACTACCAAAGATCAAGGTAATGGTCTTGGTATGACAGTTTGTTACTCAATATTGAAAAAACATGGCGGATATATTTCCGTACATTCTGTGGAGTGGGAAGGTACAACCTTTACTGTTTATCTGCCTGTCTCTAGTAATAAAGCAAATCAAGAGTCTGTTGATAATACGCTTCTCTTGGGAGAGGGAAAAATTCTATTTATGGACGATGATGAAAGTATTCGACAAACGGCAGGTGAGATGCTTACTTTTCTCGGTTATCAGGTGGAATTCGCCAGGAATGGGGACGAAGCAGTAAAGCTCTATAAAGAGGCTTGGAACTTAGGTACTCCTTTTAATGTCGTGATTACCGATCTGACAGTCCGAGGTGGCACGGGCGGCAAAACGGCCATACGTGAGCTACTTAAAAGTGATCCCAATGTTAAAGCCATTGTCTCCAGTGGCTACTCCTATGACTCACTGCTTTCTGACTATAGTAAATACGGCTTTTGCGGCGTTATCCAAAAGCCGTACAGGCTTCAGGAACTAGGCGAAGTCTTGTCTAGCGTCATACGAGAAAAATAGTGTTAGCTAATTCAAATCAATCATACAATAGTGCTATACTAATGCTATTGTTTGTGCCAATTGTGCTACTATTGTTGCAATATTTTAAATCATTATGCTATACTATCTACGTATTCAATCACTCTCTTTTTTAAGGAGTTCTGAAAATGGCAGAAGAATTTACATCAAAAGCTTTAGAGGTTAATCTTACACAAACTCGTGAAATAATCTCTGCAATACCTAAGACCCAAAAGTGGTTTGGAGAACTATCGAAATCAAATTGGGGAATCTATAGACGCACTAAGGATTTCCTAGCAGAATTGAATCACAAATACCGCAACAACCAATATGTAATCGAATCTTTACATAATATATGCTTAGAAGATCTATGGTTTTATAATTCTTTAGAAGAGTCGAAGGAGGCTCTTACAGTACTGGTAGATATTTTTAAGGAGCTTTCTGTATCCGAAATGGAGGAAAACCAAAGAGAGCTTCTATTTTTGACTATAATAAAATTCATAGATCGTCTTGCCAATCTTAATAATTTTCCCAAGAGCATCATTTCTGATTGCCTTAAAATAATACAGGAAAATATGGAGCAACACGAGCTTCTGTATATAAGAAACTCTGGTTATTTTAAAACTTATTTAAATAAAATTGCCCAATTTCCTGAGTTCAATCCAATTCTAATAGATTTGACATCAATTCTTCTCGCTAAATGTATTGACTACTGGGAGAATGCTTCAAAAGCCTTAGAGTGGTTCAATTCCAAAAGACAGCTCTTTTACTTGATGAATGAAGAGAAAATCAAGGATATTGATTACCTATTTTTCGAGCGTCTTAGAGCAGAATTGGAACAGGCGACCGACTGGGAAAAAATTCGCCAGCTAATGTTTTATAATGATATATCCAATTATTTTCGTAACTTTACTGAATATTTCAATTCTTATCTTGAAGCAATTTATTATCTTTATTTCTTATTGCATTTACCAGCAATGTCAAACCTCTATGACCATTTACTTTATGATATGAATCGAAATTTAAGAAACGTGTTTAAAGAGCTTAATACGGAAGATATTACGTATTTCTTAGATACAATCATGGCAGAGTTTCAGGATCTACAAGAAAACCATCCTGGAACCGTACTGGATTGTATTATTACTTTAGGTAAGGAAGTCATTAGCACAAAGAATCAATCCAGCATCTTGTATTTCACTAAAAAGCTAATAAAATTAGGTTTTAACTACCCTGGTAACTTGGGTTTTAACAGCGATTGGCAGATTCAAGTCAATATAAATCACGTGAAAAATATACGAGTCTGGCTTGAATTGATTGAGCAGAACCCTTCTGCTATGAGGGGGATACTTGCTGCACTTATCGTTAATCTCAAACTTGGGGGAATCTTCATATCAGATACAGATCTCTTCCAAAGGGATGTAACAAAGCTTCTTAATTCTGACGTTGGACCGGTTTATAGGGAAATAAAGCAGTTAGCTAGAATCTTCCCTATATATTTTCGTGAAATCGGTGCAGAAGGTAAACTGCGAGAAGTCACAACTGCCATTGACGAGCTGTCTATGCGAAAAGACCGGCTAATTCATTTTTTAAGGAAGCAAATTCATACAGAAAGCAACAATACTCATATTGAACTTGCAAAGAGAATTATATTGTATTGGTATGATAGCAATAAAGAACCCTTGAAGAATATCATACCCGACGACATTTATGAAAACTTGGATACTAAGAGCGAGTGGCATCTTGGTGTTCATGAAATATTGGTAAGCTTAAGTCAAGAACTGGAATTTAACCTAAATCAACCTATACAATTAGATCTTGAAAAACTTAAGGAGACTTTAAATACTATTCCAGCAGGCACCAGACAGGATAAGAGCAGGGTATTATATATCTTTCAAATATACTATTTACTTCTAGAAAAGTATTCTTTAGAATCAGAGGATATTGTCTCCTTGATGAAGAACTATAACTTCTTTACCATGAAAGAACTGGAAATACTTCAAGAGGATCTGGAAAGCTGTCGTTGTGAAGATTCTATAAGACAAATTTATAATCTAATGAATCATTTGAAAGAAATCATTTTGGATCCAAAAGAGAGTGAACCTCTAGAAGATATTTATTATAAACGACATATCGCCGTAGGAATACCTTCTATGTACGGGCAATATATTGAACCTAAATTTGAAGCTTTAGGCTTAATGTACCGGCTTGAAAGAACTGCATCTAAACTGATGGCCCAGGTACTGTCGCCGTTTAATTCCGAGTATATTACAGCAAAAACCTTCCGTCACATTTACGATGTATTGGTACTTTTCAAAGAGGGTCTAGAACTTGATGGAATCTGCAACCAGGGCTTCAATTCTCACTTAGATATGTTGAAATATGGTCTTTCCTCTCCGAGCTTTTCCTTGGATCAATACATAAATATCTTTCAATTTATGGCGCAAGATATCAAACAGATCATTCGGGAATATTTTTTTGACGTCTATGAAATACCCCTGAAAAATATAATTCCCCAGATTTTATCGTCTCAGCACCTAGAAAACGAAAAAGAAAGCAGACAAATCTATCAAATGGAGTCAGAGAAGTTCCTACGTGACAATCTTTCTTCTGCTTTTTTAGTACAGCAACTTGACAATTTCATAACAGATACAATAAATACATTAAGAAGTATGATTGGTAACTACTCGAAATCGTGTATTGAGAGTATGCTTACCTATGATCCCGATCTGACCTTTAGCCTTCTGTCTCAAAAGACTGTAGAAGTAGACAATCCCGTATTTCTAGGTGTAAAGGCCTTTTTCCTTAAAAAACTGTTCACATACGGATTTCCAATTTCTCCGGGGTTTGTTATAACTACAGAAGTATTTCGACACAAGGATACCATAAATAGTCATCCTTATATGAGACAAGATTATGACAATATAATTGAGCATAATATCGCCAGCATTGAACGTAGCACAGGGCAACTTTATGGGAAACCCACTAACCCTCTGTTCTTTTCAGTCCGTTCCGGTTCCTCTATCTCATTGCCAGGTGCAATGAAAACATTCTTGAACGTCGGAATGAATGATGAAATTGCAGAAGCATTCAGCAGGAGACAAGAAATGGGCTGGACTGCATGGGACTGCTACAGGCGCTTCCTCCAAAGCTGGGGTATGGCTTTTGGCATCGAGAGAGATACCTTTGACAAAGTAATCTTAGAGCATAAAGAACGACGGGGAGTAGAACTGAAAATTCAATTTACAAAGGAACATATGAGGGAAATCGCTTTTTCTTACAAAAAGGTCCTCGAGGATCATAGTATCAAAATTGAAAATAACCCGTTAAAACAACTAAAACAGGCCATTTCTTGTGTTATAAATTCCTGGTCTTCCGAGAGCGCAATTTATTATAGAAATCATATGCAGATTGCAGATGAATGGGGAACTGCAGTCTTGGTTCAAAAGATGATCCTGGGTAATCTGTCCTCTAATTCCGGTACAGGCGTAGTATTCACAAGCAATCCCTTCAATGGCGACTCTGGCTTCAATCTTTACGGCGATTTTGCCCTTTGTAGTCAGGGCGAGGATGTGGTTTCCGGACTTGTAAATACTCTGCCAATTTCAGAATACCAACGCAAGAATCATTATCGTAATCTTAGCCTTTCTTTGGAATCCGGATTTCCTCTAATTTACGAAGCACTATACTCGTATGCAAAACAGTTAATTGAACAGCACGGCTTTGTCCATCAGGAAATAGAATTCACCTTTGAAGCAGCTCATCCTGACAGTTTATATATTTTACAGACTCGCAATCAAAATCTGAAAAAGCAAAAGTACTGCTCCACTTTCATCAAATCCCCAAATGAAATGAAACTTGTCGGACATGGTATTGGAGTTAGCGGAGGACCCTTAACAGGGCTTTTGGCCTTTGATATGGAAGATATGAAACAATTGAAAATAAACAAACCGAATGCAAAAATCATACTTGTACGACCAGACACAGTCCCTGATGATATCCCACTGATTTTTGTCTGCGATGCCTTAATTACTGATAAAGGTGGGATAACATCCCATGCTGCAGTAACGGCGGCCAGTTTGGGTAAAGTATGCATCGTGAAATGCAGGGGTCTTAATGTAAAGGAATCCGAAAAAAAATGTACAATAAACGGTCATACTTTTCTGTCGGGGGATGAATTATCCATTGACGGTAGTCTAGGCAATATATATGAAGGATATTATGAAATATCTATAAATTAAAGCGGAGGCGCATACATATGGAGATTAGATTGCATAACAAAAGAATACTGGGCATAAACGGCATCGGTAGAATCGGGAAGCTGACCCTCTGGAATCATTTGAACCTAAAGCATTTCGACGGAATCGTAATTAACTCAGGTCGTGAAATAGGAAAGCGTATTGAGGATATCATACAATACCTCACCATGGATTCCACCTATGGAAACCTCGATAGATTCTTATACGGATATACAGGAAAATCCTGCGATGTCAAAATTCTAGATAGGTCTGAATACCTGATTGAAATGAATGGCATCCCTGTAAAAATACTAAAAAAGATTAGAAACCCAAGACAAATTGATTGGGCTAAAGAAAACGTAAGATTAGTAATTGATTGCACCGGTGTCTTTTTAGACCCCACGCTGCCGGCAGATTATCCCAAAGGAAGCATAAGAGGACACTTAGAAGCCGGCGCGGAAAAAGTAATCGTTAGCGCACCTTTTAAAATTGGGGATTCTTCACAAAAACTTCCCGAAGACAGCTCAACCTTTGTATATGGAATAAATCATTCTTCCTATGATCACTTGAAACATCATATTATTTCTGCCGCAAGCTGCACCACAACTGGGCTCGCTCATATGGTAAAGCCTTTGTTGGATACGAAAGAAACATCAGAAATTGTCACTGCATCTATGACTACCGTTCATGCATCCACAAATAATCAATGCATCTTAGATGCTCCTCCGAAGGCAGGGGCCAATGATTTAAGAAGAAACCGCTCCGTTTTCAATAATCTCATTCCTACCTCTACAGGTGCAGCTATCGCATTGGAGGAGATTATTCCGGATATTAAAAAGGTTGGCTTCATGGCGGACTCCATACGGGTCCCTACCACTACCGTATCTCTTATTTCATTGAATTTGACATTCCGTACGGAACTAACTGAGAGTGGGGCTCCAATCATCAACCGGAATTTTATTAACGATATCTATCGAAAAGCAGCAGCTGGTGCCCATAAGGATCAGCTAATCTTCAGTGAAAATCAAAATGTTTCCTCGGATTTGATGGGCTGTCAGGCGGCCATTGTTATAGAAGGTCTTGAAAATCATACTAGAACAGGCTTTTTATCTTTCAACGCCGATACTCTGCGACGGTATGGAATTGAAACAACTCAAGATGTAAATTTACCTGTAACACATGCTAAAGTCTTTGGCTGGTATGATAATGAATTTGGCTGTTATGTAAATTTCTTAGGGAAACTAACAAAGTACGTCGATAAGAATCTCATCTAAACACCGTAAGCCGCCATATCAAGCTGCCCGTATCCTTTTTTCATTGCAGCATTAAAAATTTGGTGTGTAATGCTACTAAGAAGTGTAGATATCTTTAATTCATTGGCCAGACCCATAAAAAGATCGACATCTTTATGCATATGGCCGCAAGCAAAGATTGCATTTTCATAAGTCCCTTTTACCATGTTTTCCCCAAAGATATCCAAGGTTCTGCTGCCGGCAGTGCTAACCTTAAAAATATCATATGCAGTTTGCGCACTAACTCCTGCCTTTACCGCAGTGGCAAAGGCCTCTGCTAATGCTACAGATGTAACGGCTACTACTATGTTATTGCACATCTTGATAATTTGCCCTGAACCGATAGCCCCCACGTAAAATATCTTCCCGCTTATTTTTTCAAAGATAGGTTTAGCCTTTTCAAATACCTCGATATCACCTCCCACCATGATTGACATGGTCGCGTTCTCAGCGCCAGTGGGCCCGCCGCTGACAGGGCAGTCAAGATAACCAACACCCTGAGCCTTAGCAGCTTCATATAATCCCCTTTCCACGGATACCGCCGCAGTACTCATATCACAGATAACTGTACCCGTTTTCATGCCTGGAAGCGATGCACCGACAGCGTCTGCAACTGCTTGGCTAGTCGGTAAACTGGTCAGCAGGAATTCCACCTTTTCCGCTACCTCTTTGGGGTTATCGAGTACTGTTGCTCCTAACTCTCTTGCTTTCTCCGCAGCTTTAGGGATGGGATCATAGGCATATACCTGATATCCAGCCTTGATCAGGTTTTTGACCATGCCTTTCCCCATCATACCAATACCCAGTACACCAACTTTTATCATCTAAATACCTCCCTTTAAATATATAATTTCTATTACGAAATGAACATCAAATGAATTACTTTATTAAAATCACATGGGGATAGTACCATGTTTTTTGGCTTGTCTCTTTTTCATTTTAGTAGTTAACTTTTTTAGAGTGATTGACAATATAGGCCTAGTTTCTTTCGGTTCTATGACCATATCCACCATTCCACGCTTTGCTGCCAAGTACAATGAGGCCAATGGATCTTCTATTTCTTCCGATTCTTCCAGCGCGATTTGTGCCGTTGTCCAAGCAAAAACCTGATCAGCACCTAATTCATGTGGACACATAGCCAAATATGCACTACCATAGGCCTTTCTGGTGATTATTGTAATTTTTGGCACTGATGCTTCTGCATAAGCATATACAACCTTTGCACTATGCCGAATAATCCCATCTAATTCTTGCCTAATTTCTGGGCTATATTCTACCGAATCTACAAAACTGACTAAAGGGATATTAAATGCATCGCAAAATTGAATATGGCGTGCAGTTTTGTCAGAAGCATCAATATCCAAACACCCTGACTTAAATTTAGGTTGATTTGCGATAATGCCTATGGATTCACCACCAATACGCGCAAAGCCGGTTAAAATATTGGGCGCGAAATATGGCATCGTCTGAAAGAATTCCTGGTTATCAACAATTTTTTCTATAACTTCCTGCATATCATAGAAAATACCCTTCTCGTCAGGGATAATCGCATTAAGGCTCTCCTCTTGACGGTCAATACTATCTTCGGTCTCAAGATAGGGCGGTTTTTCCATATTATTTGAAGGTATATAGCTCAACAGCTTTTTGATCATGGCAAAACAATCTTCTTCATCTTCAGCCGCAAAATGGGCAACTCCGCTTATTTTATTATGCGTCATGGTTCCGCCGAGTTCCTGAGCATCAATAATTTCGCCGGTAATCGCTTTAACCACTTCCGGACCGGTTATAAACATCTTTGATATATCCTTAACCATAAAAATATAATCTGTTAAAGCCGGCGAGTAAGAAGCTCCTCCAGCACACGACCCCACGATAACTGATATTTGGGGGATCACGCCTGATGCCAAAGTATTGCGGTAAAATATTGAGCCATAGCCGTACATAGCATCAACCCCTTCCTGGATTCTCGCTCCTCCAGAATCCAGCAAACCAATCATGGGGGCTCCCATTTTCATGGCCATATCCATTACTTTGCAAATTTTTTCAGCATGCATTTCACCTA
>PHAD01000121.1 GCA_002841595.1 Firmicutes bacterium HGW-Firmicutes-12 | reverse complement strand
CTTCGAAATTGCATCAGTTTCCTTCTTTAAAGCTGCCTCTTCAATTTCAAGCTGCATCATGCGTCGATTTATTTCATCAAGAGACGTGGGGAGACTGTCTATTTCAGTGCGTAACCTGGCGGCAGCTTCATCCATTAGATCGATAGCCTTATCGGGCAGGAAGCGATCGGAGATATAACGGTTTGATAGCACTGCTGCCGCGACTAAGGCACTATCTTTAATTCGCACACCATGATGAACTTCGTAACGTTCTTTTAAACCACGCAAGATAGATATTGTGTCTTCAACCGATGGCTGATGAACAAGAACAGGCTGAAAACGACGTTCTAGAGCAGCGTCCTTTTCTATATGCTTACGGTATTCATCTAACGTTGTTGCACCAATGGCCCGTAGCTCACCGCGGGCTAACATGGGTTTGAGGAGATTGCCTGCATCCATGGCCCCTTCAGCAGCGCCTGCACCGACGACAGTATGCAATTCGTCAATAAACAAGATGATATGACCTTGGGAGTGCTGGACTTCTTTTAGGACTGCCTTCAGTCTTTCTTCAAATTCACCCCGATATTTGGCTCCGGCAATCAAGGACCCCATATCTAAAGAGAAGACCTGTTTGTTTTTAAGTCCTTCCGGGACATCCCTGCAACTATACGTCTTGCTAGACCTTCTACGATGGCTGTTTTGCCGACGCCGGGCTCGCCAATAAGTACAGGATTATTTTTTGTGCGGCGAGAAAGTATCTCGATGGCACGACGGATTTCGTCATCCCGACCAATGACTGGGTCAAGCTTGCCGTCCTGTGCTAGTTTTGTTAAGTCGCGCCCATATTTTTCTAGAGCTTCATAAGTTTCTTCCGGGTTTTCACTAGTTACTTGCTGATTGCCGCGGATAGAATGTAGGGAAGCGAAAAGTTTGCTCCTATTTAACCCAATTTGACGAAGCATTTCTTTTAGTTCATTTTCGCTATCCTCCAACAAAGCTAAAAGTAAGTGTTCAACGCTGACATACTGGTCTTTCATATCTTTAGCTTCTTTTTCCGCACGACCCAAAACGCGGGCTAGGCCAGAACCCAGACGAAGAGAAGTCTCGTAGCCATGTACACCAGGCGTGCGAGCTAGCAGTTCTCTAGCCTCTCTTAGCAAAGTTGAGCTCTCGATACCGGTATGTTCTATAATTCGAGGAATCATTCCGCCATCTTGTTCTAATAGCGCCACGAAAAGATGTTTGCCGGTAATTTCTTGGTGATGCATTTCTGCTGCCAAGCTCTGGGCAGTGGCAATTGCTTCTCTCGATTTTTGTGTATATTTATTAAGATCCATATCGTTCACCCCCTAAGGTAGTAAATTTATCATCTATAATTATGATCCTTTTACGTTGTTGTCTTTCTTTAACTCAGCCAGCTTTTTATAGAGCTCCATTTCTTCCGGACTCAAATCCTTGGGTATATCAATCACTATTTTAACGTATTCATCGCCACGGCTGCCATCTTTTCTAGGCCAACCTTTTTGGCGTAAGCGCAGTTTTTGGTCATTGTGGGTTAGCGGTGGAACGGACAAAAGCACCTCTCCGTCAAGAGTAGGAACGGATACTTTATCGCCTAAAACTGCTTGTTCGGGAGTTATTTGAATCTGGGTTTCGATATCATTGTTGGAGACAGTGAAAGACTTATGTGGCTTGAAGTTAATCTTTAAAAAGAGATCGCCTCTGTCCGTTCCATTATAGCCTTTGCTCCCCTGTCCTTTTAAGCGCATTTTAGTTCCTTCTTGGATACCGGCGGGAATCTTTACGTTAAGCTGACTATCTCTTGAGGTAAATTGGATAACCTTTTCTATACCCTGATAGGCTTCTTCTAAAGTAATTTCAAGCTCACTTTCAATGTCTTGGCCGCGAGCATTTCTTGTGTGACGGATCTCATCAGCGAAACCTGTTCCAGCCTGATTAAAGTGAAAGCCTCCTCCAAAAAGCGATTCAAAAAAGTCACTAAATCCGCTAGAACCATATCCTCCCATATCATTACTAGAGGTGTAGAAGTGGAAGCCATCCGTATTTTGTGCTGGTTGCCATTCCTGTCCGTGGTTCCAATTTGCACCCAGGTTGTCGTATTTAGAACGTTTTTCAGGGTCGCCTAGAACTTCATAGGCCTCGTTTATTTCTTTGAACCGTTCTTCTGCCTCTTTTTTGGAACTGTCCGAATGCAAATCAGGGTGATATTCACGAGCCAGCTTACGGTAGGCGCTCTTTATTTCTTTGTCTGTGGCATTTCGGTCAACACCTAGTAGCGTGTAGTAATCTCTAAATTTTGCAGCCATGTTTAATCACCACCTGTCATTTCAAGTACCGAAATAGTGAGTGCTTCATCACTCACTATTTCGGCGTTTCTTTTACTGTTCAATTCTTATTTATTCTCGGATGTATATTCTGCATCAATTATATCATCATTATTATTACCTGTTCCCGAGGATGCCCCAGTGGTCTCGGATGTTGTCTGTTGTTCTGCGTTATAGAAAGAGGCACCGGCTTGGGTTAGATCACTCATCAGGGAACGAAGCTTTTCAACAGGAGCATTGTCCTTTAAGCTAGCTTTTAAGTCAGTGACAAGCTGTTCGATACGTCCTTTATCATGTACGGCCAATTTCTCGCCGGATTCTTGAAGTCTTCTTTCCATTTGATAGACCAGGGAATCGGCCTCATTTCTGATTTCTATTTCTTCACGCCGTTTTTTATCCTCGGCAGAGTTAGCTTTTGCTTCTTCTACCATACGGTCTATTTCAGATTTGTCAAGAGTAGATGATCCGGTTATGGTTATCGATTGCTCTTTACCTGTTGCTTTTTCTTTAGCGATTACTTTAAGAATACCGTTTGCATCAATATCAAAGGTAACTTCGATTTGTGGAATACCGCGTGGGCCCGGAGAAACACCTTCAAGCTTGAATTGCCCGATGGTCCTGTTATCGCAGGCCATTTCGCGTTCACCCTGTAGAACATGGATATCTACGGCAGGCTGGTTATCTTCGGCGGTACTAAAGACCTCCGAGCGGCGCATTGGTATAGTAGTGTTACGTTCGATAATTTTTGTCAGTACACCACCTAAGGTCTCCACACCTAAGGATAAGGGGGCAACATCTAAAAGTACAACATCTTTAACTTCTCCGGATAATACTCCTGCTTGGATGGCTGCACCAATAGCTACCACCTCATCAGGATTAACACTCTGGTTAGGGTTACGTCCTCCGGTTAGATCGCGGACCAACTTTTGTACTGCCGGTATTCGAGTAGAACCTCCAACCAGGATAACTTCATTTATATCTTTTTCTGAGAGCTTAGCATCAGCTAGGGCCGCTTTGACAGGACCACGACAGCGTTCAACCAGTTCATAAGTTAAATCATCAAACTTTGCTCTCGTAAGCTTAGTATCTAGATGTTTAGGACCCGAAGCATCAGCTGTAACAAAGGGCAGACTGATTTGCGTTTCATTTACACTGGAAAGTTCAACCTTAGCCTTTTCAGCAGCCTCAGTAAGACGTTGGAGAGCTTGCTTATCCTTACGTAAATCGATACCGTGATCTTTTTTGAATTCATCAGCCAACCAATCCACCAAGGCTTTGTCGAAGTTGTCGCCTCCTAAGTGTGTATCTCCATTTGTGGATTTTACTTCAAACACGCCGTCTCCAACTTCAAGGATAGAGACGTCAAAAGTACCACCGCCTAAGTCAAAAACCAGGATAGTTTCACTTTTTTTCTTATCCATTCCGTAAGCCAATGCTGCGGCAGTGGGTTCATTGATAATACGCAGTACATTCAAGCCGGCAATTTTACCTGCATCTTTAGTGGCTTGGCGCTGTGAGTCATTGAAATAAGCAGGGACGGTTATTACCGCATCAGTTATTTTTTCGCCCAGATACTTAGAGGCATCCTCGACTAGCTTTTTCAAAACCATAGCAGAAATTTCTTCAGGTGCAAATTGTTTTCCGGCAACATCGAAGCGTACCGTATCATTAGAACCGGCTACTATTTTATAGGGAACCAGTTCCCTTTCGCTTGTTACTTCAGAGCTACGACGACCCACAAAGCGTTTGATTGAATATAGAGTTTTTTCTGGATTAAGGGCGGCTTGGCGTTTAGCCACTTGTCCTACCAATCGCTCACCATTATCGCGGAAAGACACAACCGAGGGAGTGGTTCGGTTTCCCTCCGCATTGACAATAACCGTAGGCTTACCACCTTCAAGAACGGCTACTACTGAGTTAGTAGTTCCCAAATCAATACCGACTGATTTTCCCATTATATATACCTCCTTGGCAATTCGATTTATTATTTTCCATTACAACGTTCCAAAGCTGATCTTCTTTGACCTTAACTATATTATAACCCAATATATATTAGGTATAGCAATAGTCAAGAAAGGTTAAATTTTTTCTTTTTTCATTATTAGGGCTGTTTACATTATGTTATTTCATGTTTTCTCACGTATGCGCGTTTTTTTAAAATATCTCCTATTGAGCATTTGAGGATGTGTATTAGAAAATATTCGTATTCAACAACCTACTTATTAGGAGTAAAAGAAAACCGCGAGATGAAATACTCGCGGTTTGGAAATGAAGAATTAGCTTAGAGTAGGTCATTCATGCTCATTTACTGGCTTGGCAAAGGACAAGATAACTGAACCCAAGCCAGTAAAGATAACCAAGAGCCAAAGCAGGAAACCGATTAGCGGGATCTTAGTCAACAGTGCGATAATTGCCAGACCGAGGAGAACTAGCCAAACACCTTTATGGATTACAGGCCATGAGAATTTCTGAGCTAACCAGTAACCTATAAATACTGCGGCGATAATTTTCGCTAAATATAAGGTGACCCCGTAAATAAGACCTAAAATTATACCGAGAGGTAAACCAATAAGAGTAATCATCAAAATGATAGCTAGGATTGGAGTCACAATTAGAGCTAGAGCGCCTAATCCTAATGTTTTAAGGGGCTGTTCAGTAATGTACATTTTGGTATCCGACCAAAAAGCCGGTCTCCATAGTGCAATCAAGAACCAAATTAATAACGAAGAGGTGAGACTCCAGAGAAGATGTAAGAAGAAGCTTCCGGTATTGTTTTTGGGACGAACTTCTTGATATACTGTCTTTTCCCAATCAGTTCGGCCACTTATCTTAGGAGTACCTGATAGTAGAGCTTCATTTGGACTCTGATAAAAAAGATTACCGTCTATACTAGCTTCCTTTTGTAGTTCAAGAGATTCAGCTGCTATCTTTGTATCATCGCCAATGCTTCCGTTAATAATGATACTCTGGCCTGAGGCAAGTAATTGACGTTCTACTTTACCGTTAAATTGAATTTTCTGTCCAGCTATAAGAAGATCTCTAGAAACGATGGCATCCTTATGAACGACCAGGGTTTGGGCAGCTCCGAGAGCATCTTCCATAACTTGGCCTTGAATGCTTATCCTTTGCGCGACAGCATACAAATTCCCTTGGATTTTTCCGTTAATTGTGACCTCTTGGGCGGCAATAATTAAGTCGCCATTAATAACGCCGTTAATTCTGACTTCTCTTCCAGCGGCAAATGTTATACCGTCGATAGTGCCGTCAATTTGAATAACTTCTCCTCCATAGACACCCGGGCCTTTGATTGTTTGCTCCGGACCAATTACAATATAGCCTTCGCGGGAGTCTGAGGCTAAAACCGAAATAGTACCTATCATTAGTAGAATTGTGATAAGACAAAAAAGTGCTGTCAATCTTTTATAGTATTTATTAAACATTGGATAACCTCCTTTTATAATATATATTTATTAATATGACTGATAAGGTAACAGTAGCTGATGGCAGTAAAGGTTCGCTGGACAGGGCGATATTTAGCAGGTATAAAACTAACTGTTTAAAATATAATAAGGCATCGGTGAGAAGGGAAATAGTTTTCACAGCGGTCACCGACCAGGGACTAGTAAGTGCAAAGTAAGGCAGGAATAGGTAATTATAAAGGACAAGAAGTAGTAAGCTTGTTGAAATGATTAGGATATAGGCTCCGGCCGCTTCCAGTGGGTTCAAGTTTCGGGTAGTCTTTTCTATACGGAGCATTATATTTGTGCTTATATCGGGCATAGTGGGCCAGGCTTCGAATATTGACTTGAGCAATCTATTTTCATGTTGTAGTGTATTAACTAGAAGCTGGCAGTCCAGACATTCTTGAAGGTGTTCTCCAATACACTGCTCGTTGGTTTCTTTATCGAGCCAGGACATAACATCGATAGGGCTGGGGCATTTGGTTTGCTTAGTCATTAACCGGTACCTCCTTTAAGTCTAATTCTTAGCTTGTCGCGCGCCCGTGATAAGCGGGAGGCTACAGAGCCTAAGGGCCACTGCAGAATAACGGAAATCTTTTGATAGCTTACATCATGGTAGTATTTCAGGATTACAGCCGCTCTTTCTTCCGCAGTAAGTTCAGCCATAGCCTGCCAGATAGTTTCTTTCATTTCTTGGTTTTCAAATTTCTCCGCAGGGTTTTCGGTTAGGGTTATTGTTTCTAAGCTGTTTACGAGAGGCTCTATGTTTAGTAGGTTCTTTCTTTTTCTTAAAGTATCCTGACAGCAGTTATAGGTGATTTTAAGAAACCAGCTTTTAAAATCGGTATCGGCCCGACATTTGGGTAAGGCAGTAAACGCTTTGACAAATGCTTCGCTCACTGCATCTTCGGCGTCCATAGTCTGTCTTAAGATAGATAAGGCAAGACGATAGGCTTGCTGCTGGTAGCGCTTGACCAAGACGGCAAAGCGGTCTGTTTCTCCATTATTTACTTGCTTTATGATTTCCTGGTCAGTGCAATTCATGATAGCATTGTTTCCCCTCTTAAATGAGTCAATTAGAACTCATTTCCCTCACTCATATATTAAACGTAAACATAGTTCATTTTCTTCCAAAAGAAAAAAACATTTTTTCTAATTTTTCACTAACTTGATTAATTAGGCATAAGAATTCCTCAGTTATTGTTAACTTAAGGTATAATATTGTAGAGGCTGTATCCATACTGGTACATGAAAGGATAAATCATATATGAATAAGACTTTGGTATTAGCGGAAAAGCCCTCTGTTGGAAGAGATTTGGCAAGGGTTTTAAACTGTAATAAAAAAGGAGAAGGCTATTTTGAAGGTGAAAGATATATAGTTACCTGGGCCTTGGGCCATCTGGTAACCTTGGCTGATCCTGATGTCTATGATAATAAATACAGTGCCTGGAAACTAGAAGATCTCCCGATGCTTCCGGCATATTTAAAAATCGTTGTTATTAAGAAAACTGGAAAACAGTTTAATACTGTTAAAACGCAAATGAACAGGTCTGATGTAAAAGAGATAGTTATTGCGACTGATGCAGGACGTGAGGGGGAGCTCGTGGCTAGGTGGATTCTGGAGAAAGTGCAGATAAAAAAACCACTTAAACGTCTTTGGATTTCTTCAGTTACAGATAAGGCCATCCGGGATGGTTTTAGTCATTTGCGGAACGGCAGAGATTATGAAAATCTCTATGCTTCTGCTGTAGCCCGAGCTGAGGCTGATTGGCTGGTAGGGATTAATGCCACTCGTGCCTTAACCTGCAGACATAATGCCCAGCTTTCCTGTGGTAGAGTGCAGACGCCAACCCTGTCAATTATTGCT
>PHAD01000120.1 GCA_002841595.1 Firmicutes bacterium HGW-Firmicutes-12 | reverse complement strand
AAATATGGGCTATTGCTCTTTTCCTGAGCTTTTAGAACAGGCGCATTACCAACGAATCTTAACTCTAGTTTATGATGTGAAGTTCCCTCCAAATAGTGAAAAAGAGATAAGTGTCAGTTATATGACCACAGGGACAATGGATAAGACGAAAACGGTAAAACCGCTATATTCATTTAATTATATTTTAAATCCCGCAAAAAATTGGGCTGCATTTAATAATCTTAATATTAAAATCATCACCCCAAAACAGGCACCTTATCTTCTAAGAAGTAGTATTGAGTTAGTTAAGGAAGCTGACAGGATGTATACTATAACTCTGGCCGAGTTACCTGAGGATGATTTAACCTTTACTCTCTATGAGGATGAGCAGATTACTGTATTGGATAAGGTAATTGGGAAATTCCAAAATAATTATGGGTATATAACTCTTATTATTATAGTTGCTATAGGATTAATTATCCTTAAAATAAGACAAGATGATGGCCGTAAAAGCCTATCATCTTGATAAGTCTTCTTAAGTTAACTCTTTGAGCTTTTTGAACTTTTGCTCGAACAACCACCTTTAGCGCGCCTTAAAACATCTTCTTTGATAAATTCATCAGACATTTCCAAACGAGAACTACTACTCTTCATACTTTCGTTTTCTGCACATGTATCTTTACATTTCTTATTAATATTACTTTTGTTTTCTTTTTTCAATATTATTCACCTCCAGATTTATTATTCTACATCTGGAAGATGTGCATACGTGAAATGATTTCCAACTTTCAAACTTACTTACATTTCACAGAATACTCAAATGGTCAAAACAAGAGGTCAATATAAAAAAATTTAGAACAATTTTAGTTTTCGACTAAATAACGGGGATTAAAGAAACGATTGTCCGTATTTACAATGTCAGAGTAATAAATAAAGCAGTCCGGAGAATTCTGTGCCAAAAGTAGGGTGGATGGGTCAACGAGCAGTAAGTTGTGGCTGTACGGCTCATTCGTGTTGCGATAGCGTGCTGCGCGCGTCTGCACAATTCCACCAATATCAAGCTGCCTAATTGTTTCTGCGACTTCACCATGTAAACCCTGTTCCTGAGCACCTCGAGCGGACGTGACATAGTTCCAAAAGTTTTCAACACTTTCCCAAGCAGGGGAACCCCCACCTTGCCCCGCATACCATTTGGAAGTCATACTTTCACCAAAACCGAACCAGAGGCATTGAGAGGTGAAATTAGCACAATTGCCCATCCAGTCGTCAATGTCATAAAAGATGGGATTTGGTGAAACGGTGTAGAGATTTGCATACTGGGTAGCTCTTTCACCACTAAAAGGGGAAGCTTTAGCTGGATATGCAGTCTTGTCAATAGGATTGACCTGGGAGAAGGCTTGGAATTCCTTCAGTAAATTATCCAACATTTCCTCATAGGAGGTTAATTCAAAGGGAGTGCTATCTCTAAATCTACTCGACCCTGGATAATAGTGACTAGTTATCTTCCAAACGTCTTCGATTTGCTTAAGGCGCATAGTATGCATGGAGTTCATGCCCAGAAAAGGAGGATAAGTGTGCGCTTTTTCTCCGGATACCCTAAAATGCACAATTACCTCGTCTTCATTGTTTAAGCCTCTACGCTGCCAGAACTCCATGCGTTCATCATCGGGCTCCTCCACATAGCTAATCGAGTACGAGTATTGAGTCGTTTCAACGAAGCATAAATCCTGCTCGGCTATCAATTTCCTGCGTTGGATAAGGCTTTCCAACCAGACAAGAGAATTGTGATTTATAACTTGGCTAGTATCCAATAGACAGCTAATATCTATGTATTGTAGCTGTGTATAAGCGTTATATTGCTGGTCGAAAAACTGCTCGATGGTTTCATTCATGGTCAAAGGATGATCAGGAATATAGACAGACGTCTCAATGTTTCCCGGATTATCTTCAATAGGAGGTTTTGAGGGATTTCCGGAAGAAAAATTGTTTAAGCTAGAACAAGCGGAGACTAAGACGGCTAATAAAAGCAAAATACTTAATGTTAGAACAATTTTTCTCATATGATAATTCCCACTTTTTTAAAAGTATGTATAAGCACAATTTTAGCATATTTTAGAAGCAATTGAACTGGATATAAAGAAATTAAACCCTGCCAATTATAGGCAGGGCCATTGTTGCATAACTGGCGGCTAACTACAGCTTCACAGTAATTACAGCGGATACGATCCTTAAGATCGAAATGCGAATAGTATTCTCCTAAAAAACGTGTAATTATTAAATAGAAAAGAAAAACTATCCTACAAAAACAAAATTATATATATATTGATTTTTTCTACTAAAGTAATTATTATTGAGATTATGTGGTTGAAATGAAAAGCATTCTACAGGGAGGGAAAGAAGGAAATGAATAAAGCTGAAGTATTAGGTAGATGGACAAAGGAAAAGTCAGAAGAGCTTTATGGGATTAAAAACTGGGGTAATAGCTATTTTTCTATTTCTGACAAAGGTGAAGTTTTGGTGAACCCCTATAAGGATAATGCTTCTAGCGCAATCAGTCTCATGGATATTATTTCCGGAATTCGCGACCGAGGTCTTGATATGCCTGTTCTATTGAGGTTTGAGAATATCTTGGATTCGCAGATTTCATTCCTGAATAACTCTTTTAATGAAGCTATGAAAAAGCTTAACTATAAGGGGGTATACAGGGGTGTTTATCCTATAAAGGTTAATCAACAACAACAGGTTATTGAGGAAGTGACCAAATTCGGACAACGCTATCATCACGGTCTGGAGGTAGGAAGCAAGGCGGAAATGATTGCAGCACTTTCCCTGATGAAAGATAAAGAAGCATGTTTAATTTGCAATGGCTACAAAGATGAAGAGTTTATTGATTTAGGACTTTACGCAGTAAAAATGGGCTTCAATTGTTTTTTTGTTATTGAAATCCCTTATGAACTTGACCTAGTCATGGAACGTTCAAAAGCATTGGGTATAAAGCCGAACATTGGTATTCGCATTAAGCTTTCTTCTAGAGTGGGAGGTCACTGGACCGAATCGAGTGGTGACCGTAGCATCTTCGGTTTAAACGTTTCGCAACTAATAACTATTGTGGATAAATTAAAAGAGATTAATATGCTAGATTGTCTTAAGCTGCTACATTATCACTTGGGTTCACAAATACCCAATATACGTGATATTCGTTCAGCCGTATTAGAGGCAACACGAATATATTCGGAACTGGTGAAAGAGGGGGCGCCCATGGGCTATCTGGATTTGGGCGGAGGTCTGGCAGTTGATTATGACGGATCTAATACAAATTTTGTCAACAGTCGAAATTACTCAATTGAAGAATACTGTACAGACATTGTTGAAGCGGTAATGTCTATTCTAGATACCCAGGATGTTCCGCATCCGGTTATTGTAACTGAGTCAGGAAGGGCGACGGTTGCCTATTATTCCGTACTATTGTTCAATGTGTTGGATGTGCAAAGGTTTGAGGAATATGAGCTGCCCGAAAAGCTTGATGAAAACACATCAGAACAAATCAAAAACCTCTTTGATGTCTATAAGAACATTTCTTTAAAGAATATCCAGGAGTGCTATAATGATGCGTTATACTACCGCGATGAAATCCGTGATTTGTTTAAGCATGGTCGGTTGAGTCTGCGCGAACGTTCCCTTTCCGAGAATATCTTCTGGAATACGATTAATCAGATTGCCAAAGAAAAACAGAAGATTAAACATGCGCCACCAGATTTGGAAGATATAGAGAGTGCTATTGCAGATATCTATTACAGCAATTTTTCAGTATTCCAGTCTATTCCCGATAGCTGGGCCATAGATCAACTCTTTCCAATTATGCCGGTGCATCGCTTGCTAGATCTGCCAAAGCGAAATGCCATTATCGCTGATATTACGTGCGATTGTGATGGAAAGATAGACCGTTTTATTGATCTTCACGATGTTAGAAATACACTGCCCTTGCATGAAATGAAAAATGGTGACACCTATTACCTGGGTGTTTTCCTCGTGGGAGCGTATCAGGAAACATTAGGTGACCTGCACAATCTTTTTGGAGACACCAATGTTGTCAGTGTTCGAATCAACCATGATGGTACTCATGATCTGGTCAAAGAGATACATGGGGACAGTGTTGCTGATGTCCTTTCCTATGTTGAATTTGATCCGAAAGATATGCTAGTTAATTTACGACAAACAGCCGAAGAAGCCATCCATGAAGGTCTAATCAGTGCTAAAGAGAGACAGGAAATAATGAAAGCTTTTGATAATGGTTTGCGTGGCTACACTTATTACGAAGATTAGTGAATAAGATAAGACACCAGTTGGCTTTAATATTATGGTATAATATGGTCATGTAGTCTCATTGATCAAGGGGCAAGTTCATGAACGAGAACCAATTCGGAGTAATCCTCGAGGATATACGTGATATGTTCAAAACACTTGCTGAAGGTCAGAAAGTTATAGAAGAAAGCCAGAATGCACTGACGTTTAAGATAGAGAAAGAAGTAGACCGACTTGAAAGAAAGATTGATAAGTATATGGAATTTACTGCCGATGTAAGTGAAACTGTTACTGACCATGAAAACCGTATTGGATAGGCTAAGTTAAACCTGTTATTGTAGAGATAACAGGTTTTTTTTCTAATTTATTTTTCACAAGGATTTCACGGTGGTATTATAAAATCTAATATCAAAGAAGAAAAATGAATTTATTATAGATGAGTAAGTAGATGAAGGAAGGTGACTCTACTGGAAATAAACATATTGGTGGCGGATGATGATCCAATTTTTCGCGAACTTGTCTGCGATATAATAAAAAAGGAAGGTTATATACCTAATGGAGCCTCTAACGGAGAAGAAGCCATAGATATATTTTTTAATTCACCGGATATCGATCTGCTTGTTTTAGATGTGATGATGTCGAAATGTGATGGCTGGGAGGTTCTCAAAGAGATTAGAGAAAACTCGGAAGTCCCTGTTATTATGTTAACTGCCTTGGGCGATGAAAAACACGAAGTATTGGGGTTGAAAAAGGGGGCTGATGAGTATATAGCCAAGCCCTTTAGCTATCAAGTCTTCGTAGCCAGGTTGAATACTCTCCTCAGAAAGTTAAAAAAAGCACGTCTAACCGAAATAATTGTAGGCGATTTATCTATCGACCAAGTAACCCATCAAGTGAAAGTATGTGGAGTGGAAGTAGAGTTAAATCGTAAGGAGTACAATTTGCTTTGCTATTTTCTGAAAAATCGCAATCGTATCTTGACTCGTGAGCAAATACTATGCAGTCTATGGGGATATGATTATGAGGGTGACCAGCGCACCATTGATACACATATTAAAACATTGCGCTCCAAACTTTTAGATTGTGGAAGATATATCAAGACCATTCGCGGCAGTGGCTATATGCTTGAGATGGAGGAAAAGGTATGAAAACTATCAAAATGAAGCTCTTCGGGATATTTTTAGTGTCGATGATAGCTTTTGTTTTCTGCAATATTCTTCTTAATACGGTTTTCTTGGAGAAATATTATATATATAAGAATAAAGATGTTTTAAGAAATGCTTCGCAAAGAATCCGAGAGGAATATAAAAACAATCACAACGAAGAAATTGAAGCCATGTTAAAAGAAATAGACCGGCTTGAAGGGATTAATATTACCATTAGTGATAGGAATATGATCTTGAGATATAGTTCCTTTTCGCAAACTCCATCTAGTCCTCCGGGAAGAGTGCCGGGTGAAATCGAAAAAATATTGCGTGTAAATGAAAAGCGAAACCCCCAAACAAATATTTACACCATAGTGGTAACCCCGGATTATAACGTGCGAGAGGTTGTCTTTATAAATCGCTTAAATAATGGTGATGTTTTGGTATTGCGTAAGCAAATGAAGGCAATTAGTGAAAGCACAGCCATTGCCAATCAGTTTTTTATTTTAACCGGACTGATTATTGTTATAATCGGTGGAATATTTGTATATTTATTCTCCAGGCGCTTAACCAGACCAATAATTGAAATGAGCAACATAGCCGAGGATATTTCCAACTTGGATTTTAGCAGACGGATGGAATATAATTCGCGGGATGAAATAGGAAGTCTGGCTAGGAGTATTAACTTAATTTCGCAGAAATTAAGCACTAGTATAAAAGCTCTTTAGGAAGATGTGGAACAGAGAAAGTTCCTGGTACGCAATATATCCCATGAATTGAAAACCCCCATTGGAGTTATCAAGGGTTATGCTGAGGGCCTTCAATTTGGTGTGGTCGAAGATAAGGAAAAAACCGAAAAATATTGTCAAGTGATAGCAGCAGAATGTGACAGAATGGATGAGATGGTTCGGGAACTTTTAAACCTTTCAATGTTAGAAAGCGGTACCTTTACAATGAATGCCACTTGTTTTGCTGCTGATAAAATTGTTCAAAGCGTAGTTGAACGATTTGCACCCCTAATGGATGAGAAAGAAATTATCTGTAATGCTCTCATCAGTGAGAGTGAATTGTGTATCAATGCTGATTATGATTTGATAGAGCGTGCTGTAAGTAACTTCTTAACTAACGCCTTAAACCACATTGATGACAATAAAGTAATAGAGGTAGGAGCACAAAGTGTAGAAAACTACATCAGGATATCAATATATAATAGTGGGGCACACATAAGTCAGCAGGATTTAACGAGCATATGGGATATTTTCTATAAAACTGACCAGGCAAGAACTAGGCAGTACGGTGGACACGGCTTGGGGCTTTCTATTGTTCGATTGATCGCGCAGCTACATGGTGGTAAATACGGTGTTGAAAATGTGCAAGATGGTGTATTATTCTATATCGAAATTCCAAAACAATAAAACTAAAACTTCACTGGGATTTCACATAAACTTCTTATCATGTAGATATGAAAGGAAGTGATATTGTGAAGAAAAATAAAAGAGTTTTAATTGGTAGCATTATTGTTTTAATGACGATGCTTATGGTCACTTTTGGGTGCAATGCTATTACACCTGTAGTACAATGAAATTTACTGACAATGGTGATGGCACAGTAACTGATCTTAATACCGGACTGATGTGGCAGCAGGATCCGGGCAGTAAGATGACTTGGGTGGAAGCTATGTCAAAAGCGGAAGTCTTCGAACTGGCCGGATATACGGATTGGAGAATGCCAACGATCAAGGAACTTTATTCACTGATAGATTTCAGTGGTACTGATCCCAGCGGTTGGAACGGCGAAGATATCTCTACATTAATTCCTTTTATAGATTTGATGCAGCGGAATATAGCTATAAAGAAGGAGTGTTTTTACCTTCAGCAGGGTATTTGCGAGTAACGGTATCTGCCGCGAATGTTTGGGTCGAATATATCACTACTTCATTAGAGGAAAGCAAGAATAAGAGCATTGCTGTAAGTATGAGTTTACCAAACCATAGCTCTAGTCATTTCACTGGGTAGAGAGAGGTTGACGTCGGTATCATAGGCTCTGATGTAATAATAGTAGATAGTGTTTGGTTCAGGATAACTATCAACAAATATAGTTCCTTCCGATTCGCCTATCTTCGTAAATCTGGAGTTGGGATCAGTACTGCGATATACAGCGTAACCTTTAGCAAAAGTTTCTGTAGGAGACCAAATAATCCTAATGGTATTTTCACGGGCTCCAGCAAGTACCTTTATCGG
>PHAD01000119.1 GCA_002841595.1 Firmicutes bacterium HGW-Firmicutes-12 | reverse complement strand
TTTTTTGGAGTATAAGCTAAAAGAACAAGGCAAAAAACTTGTTATTATTGACAAATGGTATCCATCAAGCAAGCTCTGCGACTTTTGCGGTACTGTTAATGATGGTCTTACACTTGCAGACAGGGTTTGGACTTGTTCTTGCGGTGCAATACTAGACAGGGATATAAATGCTGCAATAAATATTAAGAATGAAGGCTGCCGGATTCTTGGAATAGCCTAAAAATGATAATCAACCGTTGGTCGAACGGGGATAGCTTGGTAATTATATCGGCGTTAGTCGGTACGTCCCAAGAAGCCCCCACCTCTTAGGTGGTGGGAGTATGTCACCTGTGTAGCTTCTATATCCATATTATTTCGACATTTTCCTTGCTTATTATACCTTATTTACCTGGTTACAATAAAGTAATTTCTAAAAAAATACTAGTAAAATCCTGTGCTTTAAAACTCCCTATTCTTATAAAAATTTAGTGATATTAAATGAGAGCAAAACATTAATACTATAGCAGCGAGAAGAATTATACTCCCAATTATCCAGTCCGGCTGCCCGCTGAAGGCCATCAGGGCCTGCTCTAATGTTTCCTGCTCATATCTTTGCTTCAAAAAATTAATAATAAATGCTGGTGAGAAAAATGCCAACATGAAAAACACAACATTAAAAATACGCGATGAAATATACCCAAATCGAAAATAGAAAGGGAAATAAAAGGTAGCCAACAACGCCAGACTAACTAAAGCCCCTACAACATCAGATATATTCATATAACGATTAGGAATAGGAAGTCCGACTACTTTCATGATTGCTCCTATTGCTCCGATAGTACAAATGCTTAGAACAGCAAAAACAAAAACACTAATATATTTTGCTTGAACAATTGATTTACGTTTAATAGGCAAGCTATTTAGAATAATATCGCTCTTATTCTTATCATCAAAAGCACAGGCACCCAAGACTAACATATAAGCAGTTGCAACCGAACCCACAATATATACTGCTGGTGCAAACACTTGATTATTAAATATAATTAACAGAAACAGACTATAAGCTAAACCAAAAAAAACCATTTTCTTTTGAAGCAATATATCTTTTAATATCAATTTAAACATGGTCTTCCCCCCTCACCAAATATATCATTATATCTTCAAGTGTAGGGCGTTCAATTATAACTGAATCCTTCCACCTCGTTCGAGTTTTATTAGCTTCTGTGGTAAGTCCCGAAAATCCAAAATCACTTACTTTTAAGCCAACAAGGTCGCGACTTAATTCTTCATTTAGGAGCTTTCTTTCCCCTTTAACCATAGCATATTTCTCCAAGAGTTCCTCTCTTGAAGATTTTAGAACAATTTCACCTTCGTTAATAAAGCAGACATAATCAGCAATTTTATCTAAATCAGAGGTAATATGCGAAGAAAATAGTATCCCTCTATTCTCATCCGTCATAAATTCTTGCAGCATCTCTAATACCTCACTACGAAATACCGGATCCAGGCCGGAAGTCGGTTCATCCATAATTAATAATTCCGCCTGATGAGACATAGCCAGTGCTATAGACAGTTTCATCTTCATACCTCGGGAAAACTTTTTTATAGCTTTGTTTCGCGGTAGCTTGAACTTATCCAAATAAGACTGGTAAGCTTTATTATCCCATTCAAAATAAGCCGGTCCGATTACATGCCTAAGTTCCATCGGAGTTAATTCCTCATAATAGAAATTCTCATCATAGACAAAGCCGATTCTTTGTTTAATCTTTTGTTCATGCGCTAGATTATCCATACCAAATACCCTTATGTCTCCCTCTTTTCTTTTGATTAGGTTCATAATAAGTTTAATAGTGGTAGTCTTTCCAGCGCCGTTAGGCCCAACAAACCCCATAATATATCCCTTTTTCAGTTCAAAACTAATGTCCTTGAGCGAAAACCCTACAAAGTCCTTACTAATATTACTCACTTCAAGAATATTCTCCACAATTATGCCTCCTTATACAAATGCTTTAGCATTTCTTCTAGTTCCTGCAAACTAATACTCAATAGCTTTGCTTCTTTTACAACACAAACCAGCTTTTCTTTAATAATTTCATACCTTTTTTCACGTAGAGTATCTTTGTTTTGACTACTTACAAAAGAACCCTTTCCGCCAACTGTTACAATCAAACCTTCTCTCTCCAACTCCTCATATGCACGTTTGCTAGTTATCACACTAATCTGGAGCTGCCAAGCCAAATTTCTAATGGATGGAAGAGGTTCGTCTCCCAGCAACTGACCGGTAATAATCTGATTCCTGATTTGCCTGACTATCTGTTCATAAATAGGCTCCGGGGAGGAATTTGAGATAATAATATCCAAGGGCTCACCTCCATTCATCGGCCTAGCCGTCTATACTGTATATATTATGTATGCACAGTATAGACTTAAAATGCTTATTTTGTCAATAGAAAATGTTAAATTATGTGTTAAATTATAGCCGTAATATTTCGATAAGATAAGTAAGTATGTTTAGGTAGTTGACCAAGTTTAAAAAGTGGAGGTGTCCGTTTATGAAAATACAATGTTCCAATATAAACATGACAAGTTCCCATAAATCTGTTGAAACGCATGAAGTTAATGAAACTCTTACTCTGTGGATAGGTGAACTTGGACAAGAAAGACAAGACATACTTGACCTAACAACAGATGGGCATAAAGAACTCCTATTATCTGCAAAAAGCAAGACCTCTGTAGTATCTGTTGCTGTAAAAGAATATGAAGAAATAGAAATCAGTGACGAAGATAAACTCAAGGTCAAATTGTTAGAGTCCTTTATTAAAACCCTAACGGGTAAAAAAGTGAAGCTTCAGATACCTAAGATCAAGCTTAAAAGACTCGACAACACCCCCCCAAACCAAATCCTAGACCCGGCTAAACAAGGCTGGGGTCTGAGCTATGATTACCAAGAATTTCATTATGAAAAAGAAACGATGTCCTTTTCTACCCAAGGTATAGTCAAAACTCAGGATGGAAGAGAGATTAATATTAATCTACAATTGAATATGTCACGGGAATTCATGGAATATAACGAGATTCATATTAGAGCCGGAGATGCAAAAAAAGTTGATCCTTTGGTAATAAATTATGCTGGAGAGCTCCCGAAATTAACAGAGCAAACCTTCTCCTTTGACCTGGATGCCGACGGGACTGAAGAACAGATTTCCTTTCTCCAGCAGAACAGCGGTTTTCTAGCCCTTGATCATAATAACGATGGAACTATTAATGACGGCAGGGAACTCTTCGGACCTCAAAGTGGTGATGGTTTTTCCGACTTAGCCCAATATGATGAGGATGGCAACTCCTGGATTGACGAAAACGATAGTATCTTCCATAAATTGCGCATCTGGAGTAAGGATGCCGAAGGGAAAGACTACCTACTTGCATTAGGAGAAGTTGGTATTGGCGCTATATATCTTGGCAACACCAGCACCATATTCTCTATGAAAGTGCAAGATAATCAACTTCTAGGTCAAATACAAAAAACCGGCCTATTCCTGAAAGAAGATGGAACAGCCGGTACGATACAGCATATTGATTTAGCAATATAAGACAGTATAAATAAAACTCTTTATCCATACCAAAATTTATGGCTTTTTGGCCTAATCTCCTCTTTCGTTAGCTCACGCGGCCAAAACTGTGTTTCGCGCCCTTCGCGCATAGCTGCTGCCAAGTGTTCAACAATATGCGTGTTCTCTTTTTGCATGCTATGTATTAATTGCTTAACCTCTGTCCGCTTCGTTTCACCGTCAAGAGGGCACGGGCTTATGAGGGGAATTACACCCAACTTCTTGATAAATCGTTTTATTTCACTCTCTCGCAGATATACTAAGGGTCTGATAACAGTAACCCCAGTCCTGTCCAAATAGGTTCTAGGTAAAAAGGTGCGAACCTGACCAGAATATAAAATACTCATTAAAAAGGTTTCTACCGCATCATCTAAGTGATGGGCAAAGGCTACTTTATTGTAGCCTTTGTCCTTTGCATAATTATGAATAAAAGCCCGCCGGAAATACGAACAACGTGCGCAAGGGTTTTGCTTGGGATTATTTAATATATCCTGCCCTAATTCAGCACGAATAATATTATATGGAACCTGCAGTTCTTCACAGATATTTGATAGTGAACTATAATCTGTATCCTCTATCTTTTTAAAACCCAAATCTATTGTCATCGCAGAAAGTTCCACAGGAAAGTTAAGATGTTTTACCATGATAGATAGTGCATAAAGAAGTAGCGTGCTGTCTTTACCGCCTGAAAGTCCTACCAGAATTCTGTCTCCAGCCTCAAGTAGGTCAAACTCCACAACTGCTCTTTGCACTGCTCTGATAATATTTCGTGGCATTGAAATACGCATTGAGTCTGCTCCTTATATGACCTAAGCATCGCCCTCTGGAGGGACTATACAGATGAATTTTAAATCAGTATTGCCTGCATTTATAAACTGGTGCTCTGAGTTAGCCGGGATATAAGCATACGAACCTTCTTCCACCTCATGGTCAGTTCCTTCAAGATTGACAACTCCGGTACCTTTTACGATAAAAGCAATATGTGGCCAAGGATGAGTGTGCTTGGGGGAATTGCCTCCCTCTGCTATCTCAAACAAACGCATTACATAATCATCCCAGCCTTCTTTAGCTCCTATCAATGTTTTCTTCAGTGCGTTTTTTGCTCCATTACCATCGTATAGCTTACCTTGAACTTCTTTCGTATGACCAATACCCATGTTTTGACCTCCTTTAGATAAATAACAATTTTGTTTTCTATTCATATACTTTCGGTCAAAAACAATATTATCCTGCTGGCTAGACTCTTTATAACTTAGCTATATTTCTAATTTCTTCTTCAGTTAACTCACGATAGCTACCGAGTTCCAAATCTTCATCTAAACTAACATTTCCTATACTTAGTCTTTTCAAATATATTACTTCCTTATCCACGGCTTGAAACATTCTTTTGACCTGATGAAATTTCCCTTCAGTAATAGTAAGTTCGATTTCCGAAACAGGACCACTATTATTTATTATCAACACAGCTGGCTTGGTTAGATATCCGTCATCGAGTATAACGCCTTTTTTGAAGCTCTCACAATCATCCTCGCTAACCTGTCCTCTAACCTGAGCATAATATGTCTTAGGGACCTTCCTTTTGGGTGAAGTCAGATTATGAGCAAAATCACCATCATTCGTCAAAAGCAACAATCCTTCGGTGTCCTTATCCAATCTACCAACCGGAAAAGGAGAAAAGACCCGATACTCATCATCTATAAGCTCCAATACTGTTTCTTCATACTCGTCTTCAGTAGCAGAAATACACCCCGCAGGTTTATTAAGCATAAGGTAAACAAACTCTCGATATTTAACCTGCTCTCCACTAATTATGATGATTTGCTCATAAGGATCAACCTTTACAGCGGAATCTTTAATTACCTCTCCATCTACAGTTACAAGGCCTTTTCTCATCATCTTTTTAACATCGTTTCTGGTGCCATAACCCATGTGTGCTAAGATTTTATCTAAGCGCAGTATTTTTTTCTTCATCTTCCCTCCATAATTCGCCAAGCTGGCGGATAATAATTCTTTATAAAGTTTCCTGTTTGCTTGCCCCAACCTAAGGGGAATTCTTCGAGAGCAACCAAAGTCCAACCCTTATCTCCTTCAAGCATTAAGGTCTCACGTTTTAGATATCGCTCCACTGTAATATCATCTATTGGTAAGGATAGAGTTCTTTTAACATTCTCTAACTTAAGACCCATAGCCAAAGCTTGGGACGGTTCAAATCTATTATTACGAATAGTACCAAGATACCAACCGGGACGTGGTACTTTTAATCCTTTTAAGGATGGAAGACCCTGTGCATAGCAGTACACATAATGCCTTTGTAATAGAAAAGGCCCTGATAAGGGTTTAATAAAATTATCGTCCATAAAATCCTGCAATGGTTCTAGCAAACCTTCATCTATTTCACGATCAGCACCTTTCGTATATGTAGCAGCCATTCCTGCCTCATCCTTTTTGAGAAGAGCCATGAAATGCCCTTCTCCTTTCACTTTATGCGGCCATAATCGTCTGACTTTGTTATAATCACCTTTTCTTTCTATAGTATCCTCTAGCCACTCCGGTCTTCCCGGCTGCCAATTATAGCCGGATGGCAGTTCATCGATAGTAAATTCGGGATTACGCTCTAAAAACCAGGCTATCATTCCCTCATTCTCTTCAGGCGCGAATGTACAGGTAGAATATAGAAGCTTTCCACCCGGCCTGAGCATTTTTGCGGCTGAGACAAGTATGTCCTTTTGTAATACCGAACAAGTCGTTGTACTATATTCCGCCCAGCTCTTTACAGCCCTTTCATCTCTTCGGAACATACCTTCCCCAGAGCACGGGGCATCAACAAGTATTTTATCAAAGAACTGGGGAAAATAACCAGCCAATTTTTCCGGCACTTCATTAGTAACCACCACATTCGGTGCACCCCAATGTTCTAAATTCCAAACTAAGGCTTTAACCCGTTCTGCACTGTTATCGTTACTGACCAGCATACCTTGTCCTTGAAGAAGGGTGGCTATCTGTGTAGACTTCCCCCCCGGGGCTGCACATAAATCGAGTACTCGATCCCCCGGCTTAATACCTAAACATACAACAGGCGCCATCGCACTAGGCTCCTGTAGATAAAAAAGCCCCGCCTGGTAAAACGGATGCTTGCCTGGTCTTTGGGTACCTGTAATATAAAATCCGTCATCAGTCCAAGGTACCGGTTCCATTATAAATGGGGCCTTTGCTTGAAAATCTTTTACGCTAATTTTAAGCGTATTAACACGCAATCCTTGATAGGCTGGCTTTTCCCATGCAGTCAATAGTTCCTGCCATTCTTCTTTTAATAAATACTCCATTCTAGCCCTAAACTTTTCTGGTAGTCGCAAAGACTATACCTCACCTTCTAAATTTCCGACTTAGAGTAAAAAAGTTCAATCCAATGGGGTTATGGCTTCACAGCGACAGATTGGTTTTCCTACTGCTGCAAATTTCTGTTCGTATTCAGTCATAACGTTTTCTGCAAAGTTAGTCTTATGTAAATCATAGGTGATTTTTCGCAGAGAATAGCCAGTTTCCACTATGCTTAAAAGGGAAAAATCAAAGAAATCTTCATTATCTGTTTTAAGAAAAATTTCTCCGCCTTTTTTAAGCAGTTTTTTATAGATATCCAAAAAACGAGGATGGGTTATCCTTCTCTTTTCATGTCGGTTCTTTGGCCATGGATCACTAAAATTAAGGTATATTCTTTCTATTTCCATTTGATTGAAATAAAAAGGTAGATTTTCGACATCTGCTAAAAGCAACTTCACGTTGGGACTTTCTTGAATTTCTTCTCTACATGCAGCCTTATAGATTATATCCTCTACTCTTTCTAGGCCTAGATAGTTAATATCCGGGTATCTCTTAGACATGACAGAAATAAATGACCCCTTCCCCATTCCAAGCTCAAGATGTATGGGGTTCTCATTCCCAAATAATTCATGCCATTTCCCCTTTATTCCTTCGGGTTCAAAGACTATATAATTACTCATTTTATTAAGCTTCTCGTTTATATTGGCTGTTCGACGCATTCTCATGAGGTTCACCTTGTATAATGCAAATATAGGGTTTGATTATACATTTTCCTTTCTGATTATTTTCTATATAATCGTTTTAGACGC
>PHAD01000118.1 GCA_002841595.1 Firmicutes bacterium HGW-Firmicutes-12 | reverse complement strand
ACACACAATCGGCAACATCTGTTGGAGGACCGATGCTTATGAAAGGTGCTAACTGCATAAATCCGCTGAATTGGAAAACAGATGCAACGCCTGCAGATGCAAGCCTTAATAAAGGCGCAGTGTTCTTCAACGATTCAACAGGAGAATTTTTGAGAGAAGCCCCTCAGTATTGCGGTGCAGAGATAAATCCTGAAACCGGAGCATTGATGACAACAAAAATAGAAGACGAACTTGAAATAGGTCCTTATCCCGAAGGCGTTTATCATCGTTTTGACTATGCTTTATGGTATAGAAATATTGAGCAGAATGTTAAGGTTAGAATAGAGTCCTACTTGAAAAACAATCTTGATACTGCGGCAAAGCTTCCTGCTGAGCCTGATTATACAGAAGATTTCGCTTGGGTTTCAAAGCCTGGGGATGTTTCCAAACCCGTTGATGTGTTTTATGTATATCCCACAATATACACCGGCATGAACCCTGTCAACATGGATATATCCGATTCAGATATGCGTGAATTTGCTAACGGATTGTTGACAGCACAGGCTGGAGTATATTCTCCTCATACGAATTTGTTTGCGCCTTTTTATCGCCAACAATCTGCTGCCACCCAGAGCATGGAGGCAAACAACGGAGGAAATGATGCTTTTGCCGATCCGATTTTCAGAGTTGGTTATGAAGATGTTCAGCATGCATTTGATTATTACATTGAATATCTAAATGAAGGAAGACCCTTTATAATAGCAGGACACAGTCAGGGCTCCATGATTGTAATTGAGCTGTTGCGAAACCGGCTGGATAATCCGGACTTGCAAAAGCAATTTATTGCAGCATATCCAATTGGTTATTCGGTAACAAAAACAGATTTGGAAAATTATCCATGGATGAAGCTTGCCAATGGTGAAACCGATACGGGTGTTATAATAACCTTCAACACTCAAGGGCCAAATGCCGTCGATTCGCCCGTGCTTTTGACAGGTGCGGTTGCCATAAATCCTTTGAACTGGAAAACCGACGCAACTCCCGCAGGTCGCGAAACGAATATCGGAGCGAATTTCTTTAATGACTCTACTGGAGAAGTATTAGAAAAAATTCCTAATTTTGCAGGAGCTTATATTGATACAAATACAGGGGCATTGATTGCAACAGACATTCAGGATGTTCAGTCTGACGAAGTTAATCTTGAAGATTTAGGACGCTGGTCTGACGAAGTATATCACATGTTTGACTATTCATTTTTTTACGAAAATCTCAAAGAAAATGTGGGCAAACGAATTGATGCATATTTATCTCGAAAAAAATGACATACATCTAATCAAGTTTGGCTGCCTAAACAATGGTGCGCCCAAAACCAGCAGGGAGCGATCAGCGAGGCAGTGGTGGAAAGGGAGGTCGGAACATCGAGCAGAAACGCAGAGAGGTAATTGGAAAATAACAGGCAATTGATACTGAAATAGACCGCCGCCAGGGCCCTTCAATGCTTTGGCGGCATCTTTTTTGTATCCTCAACGCATGTTGAGACAGTCGTGTTGATAGAGAGGAAATAGGTTTGGTATTAAAGAGGTTAGAGATTTTTAAGTGAAAATAGAAGTGTGTTGTATGTTCCCTCAGAGTGCGGTTTGAGGGATTTTTATTTAAGGGGGTCGTACTTTTACACAGAAGTGGCGGTTACACCTTGCTAAAATACGAACAAGTAAGAGACGGATCGGGATTTGATCCATCTATCATAGAATATTGCACAATGCCCGTATCTGGAAATGAACCCAAATATTAAATAAAATATTTTCGCCCACTCCCCATGATTTTGGCAATAGCATCTGCAATGACGACTGGAGATGTATTGCCTAAGGCTTAAGGATATATATACCCTGATTTAATAGGGGAAAGCTTCCACTTTGTATAGCCAAAGTGTGTAAAAGTGGGCATGCCCACACCCATTTCTAAGGAAGGAGATGCAAATGAGAACAAGAGATAAGCAAGTGAATATTCGAATGACAGAAAAAGAATACAGCAGATTAAGAAAAATGCGTATCGTGTGATATTAAGCATTAGCGCTTATATTATTAAAGCTGCCGGTGATAAAAGAGGATATGCATCATCGATGATTTTATCCCTTTTCATAGTCAATTATCAAGGGTTGGTAGCAATCTCAATCAACTGACGATCTTATAGAAAATCAAGCAGAAGGGTTAGATGGAAAACTTAATGAAGTTTACAATACAGTTAGCCATGCTTTCTAGCCTGTTTGATTGAAAAGATGTTCTTCGAAAAGGAGTTCATCAATATCAAAGCTGAGTTGGAAAGAAAATACAAAATTAAACGAGCTTTATGTAGTTATTAATTATCGACTATGATAAAATTAAAATGATAATTAGGAACATACAATGTTAAACTATCCGGAATTACCGGATAGTTTACTTAAAAACGTCAGACAGTGTCTGACGAATTATATTCTACATATTGGAAGGGAGGGTTACTATGGATCATAAAAATGATTTACTCATTTATCAGACAGAAGACGGAAAAACTAAAATAGATGTAAGACTTGAAAATGAAACCGTATGGATGACACAAAAGGCTATTGCTGAGCTTTATCAAAAAGGTGTAAATACCATTAATGAGCATATCAAAAATATTTATGCAGAAGGTGAATTGGAAGAAAATCGAACTATTCGGGAAAACCGAATAGTTCAAACCGAGGGAAACAGAGAGGTTGAGAGAACTGTCCGCTTTTACAACCTAGAATTGATCATCGCCGTGGGTTATCGTGCACGCTCTAGTCGAGGTACACAATTTAGACGCTGGGCAACGGAAAGATTAAATGAATATTTGGTCAAAGGCTTTACTATGGATGATGACCGCTTAAAGGGTATGCGTAATATCGGTGATGACTACTTTGATGAACTCTTAGAACGTATTCGTGATATTAGAGCATCAGAAAAAAGGTTTTATAAGAAAATCACAGACATCTATGCTTTGTCCATGGATTATGACGCTAAATCTGAATCGGCTAAAAAATTCTTTGCCACGGTTCAGAATAAGCTTCATTTTGCCATTCACGGACATACAGCAGCTGAATTAATTGAACAAAGGGCTGATGCATCAAAAGACAATATAGGACTGACTACTTGGAAAGGTGAAAAAGTTCGCAAAGGGGATATCACCGTTGCTAAGAATTACTTGACGGAGACAGAACTTAAATCACTCAATAGAATTGTGACTATGTATTTGGATTATGCAGAGGACCAAGCAGAAAGGCGTAACCCAATGTACATGAAGGACTGGGAAGAAAAGCTAAATGCATTCTTAAAATTCAACGAGCGAGAAATACTTACTGGTGCAGGCTCCATATCTCATGAAGTGGCAAAAGAATTGGCTGAAAAGGAATACGAGAAATACAATCAGCACCGATTAGAGAAACCAGAAAAAGATGACTTTGATGTGTATTTAGAAGAGCATGGATGGATACATAAGAAGTAATCCTGTTATAGATTCCGTGAAAGAAGTGATGTCATGAAAGAAGTAAAAGCAATAAAACCTAAAAAAAATAAATTTGACCGTGCATCTGGTACAGAACTCTCGAAAATTCGAGTAGCTCCTTATTGTAGAGTGAGTACCGATTCTGCTGAGCAGATGGTAAGTTATGATTCTCAAGTTGCCTATTATGAGCAGAAGATTAAAGAAAATCCTAATTGGGAACTGGCAAAGATCTATTATGATGCCGGTATTAGTGGTACGAACATTGATAAACGCCTTGGTTTTCAAGAGATGATTCGTGATGCCATGGCAGGTGAATTTGATTTAGTGATTACAAAGAGTATATCTAGGTTTGGTAGAAACACAAAGGATGTACTGGAATACACCAGGCTTCTTAAAAAATATAATATAGCCGTATTATTTGAAAAAGAAAATATCAATACCTTTTCCATGCAAGGTGAAATTGTCATGACCGTTTTAACTTCAATAGCCCAACTAGAAAGTGAAAGTATTTCAGCCAATGTAAAAATGGGGCTAAAGATGAAAATGAAGCGTGGTGAACTAGATGGTTTTCAAGGTTGCTTAGGCTATGATTATGATAAGGAAACCAAAGAACTGGTCATCAATGAAGAAGAAGCTGAAGTGGTCAGGTATATTTTTGATCGGTACAATCAGGGCATGGGCGCTCGTGTCATTGGAAACGAACTTAAGGAAAAAGAATATAAGACAAAAAGAGGCAGTACCAACTGGCCTGACAGCACCATTAGAGGCATTCTAAAGAATGAAAAATACATGGGTGATTTGTTGCTTGGTAAGACTTTTACCGTTGATCCAATCACCAAACAGCGCCTTGATAATATGGGTGAAGAAGAGAAGTATTATATCAAAGATCATCATGAGCCGATAGTCAGTAAAGAAACCTATGAAAAAGCCCAAACTATACGAAACAAGCGTAATTGCAATATGGAAAAAGGGCGTTTAAAACGTTACAGCAGACAGTACACATTCAGCAGTAAGATTGAGTGCGGCTTCTGCGAAACCACTGTAGGCAGAAGGGCATGGAACTCCGGCACAAAGAATAAAAAAGTGGTGTGGCACTGTATAAAATCCAGTAAACATGGTAAGAAGTATTGTCCAGATAGCAAAGGGATTCATGAAGCTGTTATTGAAGAAGCCTTTGTCAAAGTTTTTAATGAAATGTGCCACCATAATAGGGTAATTATTGAAGAGTTTATTTCAACCATTGAGAGTACTTTAAGCGTAAGTACCAGAAAAAAAGAATTAACATCGCTTAACAAAGAACTAAGTAAAGTTGAAAAAAAAATCAAGAAGCTGATAGACCTTCATATTGATGGTGCCATTGACCGAGAAAACTATGAAAATAAGTTTATTGAGCTGAATAAAGAAAAAGAAAGACTGATTAAGGAAACCAATGAACTTTCTTTGACAGCCAATGAAGAAAAGGAAATGAAAACAAGGCTTAAAAGTTTTAGAATGTACTTTGATGACAATAAGCCACTTAAAAAATTTGATGCTGATGTATTTGAATCGATTGTTGAGAAGATTATACTAGGTGGTATTGATGATAAAGGTCAAAAAGACCCGCATCTATTAACTTTGGTATTTAAAATCGGTCCCAAATCGACAATTAGCATGGGGAAAGATGATGAAGTTAACACACGACCCATGTGTAAAAACCTAAAATAAAAATTAGAAAAATTGGTATTATTACTAGTCCAATTGCTGCATTCGGATCTGAAGCAATACATGTTAGAAAATTATGAAAGAAGTATTATTCAGCTACCAAAAGAAATAAAGCAGGGATTATTATAGATTCCATTTCTTTTGCTATCATTGCTATAATGCAATATAAAATACTAGGTAGGAAAGGAATACTTAATATTCCCAAATACATTTCGAGGATTGAATCCTTAATAATTACACTAGAAATTGATACATATAATGTTGGGTGGACTGGGAGATAATGCATAAAAAATTTTATGAACCAGTTGACACACATGCACACATAAAATATTATTGTATGCATGAAAGTAAATTTGTTTCATATCCGATTTTTGAGGTGAAGACCATGACTTATGCTGAACAAATACTAAACATGGTAAATAATAACAACGGGACAGTCACATCAGCACAAGTTACAAAAGCAGGAATCAATCGTCAGCATCTGAAGATTCTGGTTGATAAAGGTGTGCTTGAACGCTCGGAGCGGGGCGTGTATATGATTCCAACAAACTTTGACGATGAAATGTTCAATATACAAAGCCGTTACAAAAGAGGGCTATTCTCTCATGATACGGCACTTTTCCTGCTGGGATTGACAGATCGAACGCCAATCAAATATACCATAACATTTCCACTGGGATATAATACTTCATCGCTCAAATCAGAGAAAGTCAAATATTATCGCGTAAAGGATGAACTATATGAGCTCGGAGTAATAACGGGGAAATCCCCTGGCGGCAATGCCGTAAGGCTTTATAATGCGGAAAGAACGCTATGCGACGTTTTGAAGGGCCGCAGCGGAACGGACATCCAAATTGTAACCGAAGCCTTCAAAAGGTATGCTAAGCTTGATAATAGAGACATCCCCTTGATTTCAAAATATGCCAAGTTCTTAAGAGTTGATAAGAAGCTCCGCTCGTATCTCGAGGTATTACTGTGAACTAGTTATAGCGGAATATTAAGCTTAGTTTGACTATGTCAAGGATAGGGGATCTCGTTGGCAAGGAGGATAGGCAAGTGAATCTATTTCAAATTATACCCCAGGATTTTTTCAAACCCTTAACGAGCAAATATAAAACGACATATATTGATTGTTTAAGGCTCATTTACAATACCTATAAAACAGAGCTGTCCTTTGGTGTGGACAAGGAAATTATCGTTGCCGAGCTTGAACATTATTTTGACAGTCAACCTGTTACGGATATGGTGTTTGATGAGGATGACAACGAAGTAGCCAGGGATTCACGAGCTAAGGCTAATGCAATCATCCGCAGGCTGAAAGACAGCGGATGGATAGAATATGAGCTTGCCAATGATTTCAAAGTTAAGGTGAACCTGTTTGACTATGCGGCCACAATGATTGAGTCCTTTACCAAAATTATTAGAAATGAGGAACTGGAGTATCAGAGCTTGGTGTCCCAAATTCATGCCACATTGTTAAATCAGGATGGGTATGCCAAGCCATATGAATATATCATCAAACGTGTGGTTGAAAATACAGAAGAATTGATGGTTGGACTGAAAAAACTGAACACAAATATCAAGAAGCATATTGATGCCATCACCAACGAAAAATCAGCAGGAGAAATCGTGCAGGACTTCTTCCTTTATCACAAGGATATTGGTTCTAAGGCTTACCACCGTATCAAGACGAGCGATAATATTTCCCATTTCAGGGGGACTATTATTGAAAACTTGTATAGCGTTTTGAATGATGAGAACATTTTCAAACGGGCAGTGCAGGGCTATATGGAAATCGAACAAGTTCAAGATCAGGCTGAAGCCCAAGATATGTTAAGGAGTAAAATTCTCAGCATCATCTCTGCCTTCAGAAATTACGATGATATTATTTCTGAAATTGATTATAAACATGCAAAATATATCGGAAGCGCGGTTGCCAGGGCCAAGTTCCTATTAACCAACACGAATAACGCAGAAGGAAAAATCTCAAGGATATTGGCCTACCTGTCAGATGAGTTTAATGCAGACGATACCGTTAATTTGAACGATGAACTTGATAATACGATGCTTGAGATCTTCAATATATTTCCCCAAGGCTTTATTGATAGCGATTCTTTATATGTGGTGCCCATTTCAAAGAAAATGTCTTTGCCAGAAGTCCTGGGTGACAATCTTGGCATTTCTGAGGAAGAAAGAGTATTGCGTAAATTAATTATGCAGGAAAGAAGCAGGAACAGGTTTTCCCGCAAAAACATTAATACGTATGTAGATACGTTGTTGAAAGAGAATAAAGCTGTCCTTGCATCCACATTGCCTCTGGAATCGAAAAGAGATCTGATAAGGGTGATTTTCATCAGCCTTTATGGGCGGGATAAGAAGTCCATTTATAGGGCCAAGCCCCTTGACGAGACGATATTGGTGAATAATTTCCGGTTTTGTGACTTTCTAATTGAAAGGTGTGAGTGATGAAAGATGGAAGTTTTCAAAGAAAGCCAGGTGCAGAAAGAAAAATTTAGAGCTGCGGCCAACAAGCTCTTAAACAATTGCTTCATTATCAAGAAAAAAGAAGATACAA
>PHAD01000117.1 GCA_002841595.1 Firmicutes bacterium HGW-Firmicutes-12 | reverse complement strand
ATATTGGAATCCAGGAGTGGTCTGTGTATCTGCGAAGATGAGATTGCGAGGCTAAACAAAATCATCAGTCCTTTGGTGCAACAGGGACAATCTATTCACCAAATTTATGTGACCCATGAAGACAAACTCATGTGCAGTGAGAAAACCATCTATAACTATATTGACGCCTGCCTTCTGGATGTACGCAACATCGATCTGCCCAGGAAGGTGAAGTTCCGTGAACGTTATAAAAAGCCGGAATTCAAAGTGGACAAGGGCTGTAGGATTGGACGAAACTATGAAGCATTTCAGACTTTTATAGAAAAAAATCCGGATACGCCTATTGTGCAGATGGACTCAGTCATTGGCACTAAAGGCGGTAAATGCCTGCTAACGGTTCATTTCGTAGAAACCAGCTTGATGCTTGCTTTCCTGCGGGACTCTAATACGTCTCAATCGGTGATTGACGTATACAGTGACCTTTACCAAAGACTGGGGCGGGAACTGTTTCGAAAGCTGTTCCCTGTCATCCTGACGGACAACGGCAGTGAGTTTTCCAATCCCAAGGCCATCGTGTATGGGCCCGAGAAAAATGGTTTATTGCGCACACAAATTTACTATTGCGATGCCGGATGACCTCACCAGAAAGGGGCCATTGAAGTCAATCACGGGCTGATCCGCAGGGTACTTCCCAAAGGAACAGGCTTCAATCACCTAACCCAGGAAGACATTACCCGGATGATGGATCACATCAATTCCTACAAAAGAAAAAAGCTGAACAATCGTAGTCCCTACGAACTATTGTAATTGGATTGGCGTACTATGCACAATCAATATTCCTTATCGGATTTTACAGTAATTCAGTATGGCTGCTCATTGGAATCGCCATATCAATAGGACTTTTATTTTTTGTTCTAAAAAGATTATATTCCGATATGAAAAATGGAGTCCCTTTTAAAGATGAGAGATCTAAGAAAATCAAACTATACGCAGCCGGTTATTCTTATGTTGTTTCAATCTATATATGGCTTGTACTTCTTATTTTTCAAAAATACTTCGACCGGGATGACATAATACTAATAGGTATGCTTGGAATGGTTATCTCCTTTGGTATCTCCTTATTTTTCTTTAGTAAAAAAAGGACCTAGAATAAATGAAAACTAGAATTAAAGAATACCGAGCTCGCTTCAATCTTACACAAGAACAACTTGCAAAGCATGTTGGAGTGAGAAGAGAGACTATAGTTTTCTTGGAAAAAGGTGAATATAATCCCTCCCTAAAACTTGCTGCTAAAGTAGCACGTGCACTAAATACCACAATAGATAATCTCTTTATCTTGGATGATAAAGACCTTGAATAAGTAATATTAAGCCGATCGTATGACCCTTTTCATTCTTTTACTACTCAATAAAATCTTGTAAACATTCGTCCAACAAAAGTACGCTAATTGCTTTGTTATATTCCATAATCTGACCCCCAACAGTGTAATTGCAGCCTATTTTTTGCCCGGTATTGGGTAATCCGGATATGAAAAACACCCCTGTTGGAGTGTCAGTGACTAAAATCGACATGGTATTTTTCACTCAATGGAAAGATGCTCCGCAAATATAAAAGAAATTAAGCAATTACTCGGAGTACAGTTATAAGCTTCTTCATCATGCATTTTCATGACAATTTGCTCTGTACTTAGATTCCCAATTTCACTCACGATCTTATCAATCGATTCAATTTCGGAATCCGAAAGCTTTTTAATTTCAAATCCTGGAGTTGGCTTAAACTTATAGGCAATATTATCATTATACAAAACAGTGTCAAAACTTACTCCATCCAATAACACAATCTGTTCATAGCCCTCTGGTACAGCGCCCAAAGGCAAAGCACTATAAGCAAGTCCTGTTATGGATTTTCCATGTCTTTTAAAGTGTAAAATATCAGGATACCACAGCATTTTCATGAGCTTAACCTTATGAAGGCTGCTCACTCTTTCTGCTAGATAATTAATGACTTCAACAACTTTATCTAAATTCAGTTCAGTATATCCTGTTATGATGTCTTCAGTAAAATCAGCATAAATTGCATAGATTGCATCAATAAGATACTGGTTCTTTTTTATGCTATATTGTTCATTGATCTCATGGTAGTATTTAGCATAAGCCTTCGGGGATAAACTGCCTTTTGCTCTTTTTAGTAGATCCAAGAGCCACTTCGGATCTGAATCGATCTTTCTTAAGATATCATCATGGGCTCTATCTTGCACTTGATGATTCTCATATCTTGTTATTGTAGCCCTTCCCCAATCAAGGACCTCAGAAAAATCTTTCTGGCTAATCTCGTACTTCTCTCTTATGTTTTTAATATCTTCTGATGTTAATAAACCAACTATTTTTCGATACGCATCTTTAACCGCAAGGCTGTTAGCTCTGATCATTTCTTCGGATTCTATATATTCATCTGTATTTGGACAATATTCGTAGTTAGCGGTAAATTCTACCTCTACACCTTTAAATGCTTCTTGCTCAATCACTTCAACTGTATCTACTTTATGCTCTTCCATGCAACTGAAACAAAGTTTATGTTCACTTTTTATAATCTTAACTTCACTCACCTCTTTACTTATAAGGAAAATCGCTCTCGGCAAATGCCTCTTCAGCAAAATGAAAAGACATCACAAAAATATAATTACCACCAGTAGCAATAGAACTTAAAAGTTCAACTCTGATTTTTATGTACACATCTTCATCGGAAAACTTTTTACCGAAAACTCTCATCTCCGACCGTTTCGGATACCTTTTATCCTTCACTGTTTCGATATAATCTTGGTCAGTAAGGCCGGTAAGTTCTCGTTTCAATACCTCCACTTCATCTTCGTCCGGAAATAGAGCGAATATAGTATATCTGTTTGTGTATTTTCTATCCCTATATTCATCGACTCTTCTATCCTTTTGAAAGCTGATTCTAGCATTACCGCTCTGTAACGCATATTTCAACCGATCTATATATGTCATGACTTCTAATCTACTTTCAATCCTTTGTTCATCATATGCTTCTTTTTTCTTCATTATAGCACCCCAATAATTTATCGTCAATAATTTTGGTATCAATTGATACCGCATTCTTGTGTCTGCAAAATATGTAGTTTTATACATAATTATCTTACAATAATTAATAGTCAACAACAATAGCATTAGGGGAGATGTCAAAGATCGTATCTTGTTAGGTGTTATCAGTGGGGTTTTATCCGCAACTGTAGCTCGAATAATAAATAGATTTACCTATGAGAATGAGTTGACCGATATAAGATAAGTATTATTTTTCTTAAAAGTATCCCGCTTAACAAAATATTGTCTAGACTTGTTTATGCAAAACGAAAAAGGATGCTGCACCCTAATTGCAGCATCCTTTTTATATATTTGGGAGGTTGAAAGCTTATTGAACTACTGGGTATCCTTTGTTTATCCAACCGGCTTCTCCTGTGGATTCCATACCCATACCGGAGTTTAATGAAACTGCGTCATAACCGAGAAGTTTCAAAACTGCAACTGTCTGACCAGCTGTTTGACCAGTGTAACAGTATACTATGATAGTCTTATCAGTCGATAATGTATCAAATTTCTGCTCCATTCCTTTACCGAAAGGAATGTTTGTAGCCCCTTCAATATGGCCTTTAGCAAAGTCTTCAGCCTTACGAACTGATAAGAACATCACACTTGTATCTTCTTCATCTAAAAGTTTCTTAGCATTGTCTTCACTAATCTTGTAGTTAGCAAACATGGTATCTTTTACATCAGCAAGCCCTTGATAGTATTCGGTAATAGCTGTCTTTATTTCTGCGTTAACTTCGAGAGTGTTTTGTTGTCCATATTCGCTTGCTTCTGTTGAGGTTATTGCATCTACACCCTCTACTTTGCTGATACCCAGGTTCCAACCTAAGTTAACTGATTTGGCATCAAACCCAGCAATGTTTAGAAGTGCTACTGTTTGTCCAGCAGTTTGTCCGGTAACACAGTAAACCATGATTGTCTTATCTTTGGGCAGCTTATCAAGGCTTTCTGGTATTGCGGTTGTGCCCCAGGGAGCACTTACAGCACCTTCGATATGACCTTTACCATATGCATCTGCTGATCTGATATCAAGGATGAACATGTCTTCGCCTGCTTTAACCTTGTCAACAAAGTCCTGTTGCCCGATCTTGTAGACATCGGCTGGCATGTTTGCAAAATAAGCCTTGGCTGCATCTGCTACAACTGTACTTTCTTGTTCTACCTCTGGTTTAGCTTGAGTATCCTCTTGTGGAGCTGCTGTTTGCCCTCCACAACCAATTAAACCAATTGAAATAATTAGTACAAGTGCTAGTAGAAAAAATTTTGATTTATTGAAACTCATTCTTACTCCTCCTTTTTTTGGGAACCTTGTTCTTTTTTTCTCAAGCTAATTATAACAAATATTTATTTATTGTGATATTAAGATTTTGTTATGTTATATAAGATAATCTTATGCCTAGGACATATCTATAGGGCTTGGTTCAATTTCTTTTCCTGTAGGCATCTGTACCGGCAACTCTGAATGAGATGTCCATTCCAGCCAAGCACCATCATAAACTTTTAGGTTTCTATAGCCAGCATTATATAAAGCTAGATAGGTCTGAGCCGCTCTTACAGAAGTCTTGCAATACATGATTATGGTCTTATCCGTGGTAACACCCATCTCTTGATATTGGATCTTTATATGCTGAACAGGCTTATAAGTACCGTCTGAGAAATTATTATCCAGATAATTCATGAGTATTGCTCCCGGTATTCGACCTTCATCATATTCTTCTTGACTACGAGTATCTAAAATAACAACGTTTTTCGCCGGATCATTCACTTGCGCCTTTACTTCTTCAAGGGAGGCTATCATATCTTCATTTATTGTTGAAATACTATAGTTAGTAGCTGTAACACTCGGTACTTCATCAGTGGTACCTATACCGGTATCCTTCATAGCGACCCATCCACCGCTAACAACTTGAGCGTTTTCGTGTCCATAGACCTTAAGGGTCCACCAAAGCCGAGCAGCATCCATATTGTTAGTGTTATCATAAATAATAACTGTGGAATCCGTCCCTATACCCTTGGCACTTAATAATGCTTCTATTTGCTCCTTCGGAGCCAGCATATTAGCAACAGGCTCATTTATGACTATTTCAGCACGGGTAATATTTATGGCACCTTTAATATGATTTTCTGCATAGTCTTCTTCATTCTGCATGTCAACGAGAACAACGTTCTCTTTTCCTAATGATTTTGCAACATCTTGGGCTTCTATTATCTCCTGCCCTTGAGCCCCTCCCCCAGTGGATCCACATCCGGTTAGGCTGAAAGCGATTGTAATAATCATCACAAACAACAGTAAACTTACACTTCTTTTCATTTTTTAACCTCCCAATTAAATTTCTTAGCATATCGGTCTATATTGCATATTCATTATATATCATTATAGAATAATAGATAGGGTAGCTCGCTATAAGAGTTTCTAATATAATATCTGTTTTTTTGATATAATTCACGTAAGGAACAGCCCTTAAAAGGAGAAGAACTAATGAAACCCCTCATGAAAAGTCGTTCATACCTGATTTATATTTTCCTTTTTATCTATTTGGTCTTGAATTTATCTTTTTTGGTTGATTTCCCTTTTGTCCACTCCGATGAGTCTTGGCTTAGCGGTTTAGCCAGAAATATCACTAATCACCATGATTTTTCTGTCACTGAGCCTTTTTTTGATCTAAAAGATAGATACCCGCATGCGATAAAGTCTGTCTTTCACGGTATTCAAATACTCTTTATGCGGGCTATCGGCTACAACATTTTCAGCATGAGACTGATATCCCTGATTTTCGGGGTGTTATCCCTATATTACGTTTATAAACTGGCTATGGCCCTGTGGGGTAAGGAAAATATTGCCCTTGGAGCCCTTCTTCTAACCTCATTTGATATCCAATTTATCTACGCATCTCATTTTGCGCGCCAAGAAATCATTCTTGTATTTGTATTAGTACTTTGCCTTTATTTATTCTTTAAAAACAAAAATGAAATCAACACGAAACACAGTACTAAAACAGCTGTTTTGTTGGGTTGCATTATAGGCTTAAGCATTGGGGTGCATCCCAATAGTTTTATTATCTCTTTACCTTTGTTATTCTTATATGTCTATCACATCTTCATTTCCAAACGACTTGCTTTACGTTCCCTCCTTTATTTTCTAATCACCATATCTGGGTTTGCCATACTCTTTATTGGGCTTAGCTTTTCTTTTGATCCGAGTTTTATTACTCATTACAAGACACTCGGACAAGACTTCCAAGTTTTCAATCCTTTGAGCGCAAAACTAGTTCAATTCAAGCTCTTTTATCTGAAGCTTTTTTACCAAATAAGCGGTACTTATTACACCCCGAATATTAGATTTCAGTTCTTTTTCTTCCCTCTAATACTATTAGTCTCTCTAGGTCTTACTTGCATTAAAAACAAAAATACAGGGTATTTATTACTTTCTATTGCCGCCCTTAATCTTGGCCTTATTCTGATTGGACGCTATAACCAGACCAGTGTAGTCTTCCAGTTTCCGCTTCTATACTTGCTCGCTTCTTACTGCATTTATTCGTTACCAAGACTCAAAGCCTATTTAAGACAAGTCATTCTTGGTTTCGTAGTACTTACCCTTGGAGTATTGAGTGTGTTTAATATCACACCATATCTAACCTCAGTTCATGGGAATAGTTATGAAAACTATCTTTTGCAAATCGGTAAGGTCGTCTCTCCAGAAGCAGAAGTTCTGGCAAATCTTAATACGGAATATTATTTCGAGCTAGGTAAACTTCATGATTACCGTAATTTAAGCTATTTAAAAGATAAAAATATAGCCTTCGCCGAGTACATCAAAGCAGAAAACATAGAATATATCCTTTATCCGGAAGAAATGGACGTTATTTACGAAGAACGTCCCCGCTGGAATGGCATGTACGGTACACTAGTCTATTATGAGGAAATGAAAGAGTACTTGGAAAAGAATTGCCGGCTGATTTATGAGTTTTCTGCTCCTATCTATGGCATGCGCATCGTGGACTATCTGGGTAAAAAGGATTGGCAGGTAAAGATTTATCAGGTCAATACGTAATAATGAAGTCGCGGAAAATCATATTATCCCCGTTCTCATTTTCCATCCGGTAAACATCATACGCCGCGTTGAGCCGCGCCTTAAGCTCTTCTTCTGTCTTTGCTGTGACTATCATGTAGCCTACTCTTTGCGTGGCATTATCTATTTCACCTACCTGGTGTCCGGGCCCTACATAGTAACCGGCCTGAACCACCCCAGGTATTTTTTTTACGTCTTTTGTATCACTTAGACGAATAACCCTGCCCGGTCTCGCGAAAACAAGCTCTACGGAAGCCTTCTGCTGTAAAGCTTGCACGTCGTGTTTTCTAATAGTTTCTAAAGCTAATTCTTCTGCTAATGCTCCCTTAATTATAAGGTCAAGGATATTTATACCCGTAAGTTCGGGTATGAATTCATCTTCATGCGCTCCCCCAACACGACAGGATATCTCATTGACCTTCACGCCCTCGCTTCCTATCAGCATTTGAAAATAAATAGGGCCATTTTTAATGCCAACAGACTTAACCACAAGTTCTGTAATTCCCTTAATCTCTGCATAATGTGTGGAAGAATAACGCGAAGGAAAATGATGAGATGTGCAAATCCCTAAGTGGGCTCCGCTTTGAATGGATATCCTATCCGTCACTGTAATTATATAAGT
>PHAD01000116.1 GCA_002841595.1 Firmicutes bacterium HGW-Firmicutes-12 | reverse complement strand
TAAGCTACTACCGCCCGACAATTGAAAATATCTCCGATGACCAAAACTATTATCTCGAAACACATATTATTAATAAGAAGAATAATACGGTTATCACTTTCTGGGCCACGGCACCACAAGTCTTTTACAACAACATTAAAGTTGACATAGAAGTAGCTATGCAATCTTTCTTGGAAAAACAAGAAGTAGCGAAAATTCCCCTATTGGCTCCACCCGTCGCTTCATCCCCACATATCAAGTATCAGGGTCGCCAAGTCACCTTAGATATACCCTCGGGAAAACTGCTTTGGGGTCGATTTTTCCCCGGCGTCCCCTTTTCTGAAAACAGTTATACTAATATGTTAGAAAATGAAGCAAAACTTAATCATAAATTCGAATTCATCATGACCTATAGTAGTTTCGGGAATAATTTGCCTTTTCCGGAAAGAGACATCCGTAAGATATATCAAGACGGACGTGTTCTTATGCTAACACTGCAGCCTTTCACCCAAGATTTGAATTGGATTGCTGTACCTGAGTTTATTGCCGGCAAACATGACACCGAAATAAGAGAATGGGCCAAAGGCTTAAAAAAAATTGGAGAACCTGTTTTTCTAAGACCCCTCAATGAAATGAATGGCGACTGGGACCCATGGTGTGCCTGGTTTTACGGGAAGGACACTGATTTGTATGTACTAGCCTGGCGTCATATTGTAGATATTTTCAGGGAAGTAAAAGCAGACAATGTGCTATTTGTCTGGAACCCCCATGACCGCTCTTATCCAGATTTCACCTGGAACAATCCTCACCTTTATTATCCTGGAGATGAATACGTAGATTGGATAGGTCTAACCGGATACAATAATGGAACCAGTCATACAGCCGACGTATGGCGGGAATTTGATGAAATCTATCAGCCTATCTATAATGACTATCTCAATCGCTATCCTGATAAGCCTTTTATGATTACGGAATTTAGCTGTAACGAGACGGGTGGCGACAAGGCTCAATGGATCAAAGCTGCCATGACTTCCCTTGCCCATAAATATCCCAATATTAAAATAGCTAACTGGTTTGACGCCAAAGACAAGTCCTGGCTCTACCAACTCGACTCTTCACCTGAAGCGTTCGAAGCTTTTCGAGGTGGTCTGCTTTATGAGAACTTTTTAAAAAATAGTGTGCAATAACTGTAGTAAATTGTTATTTAACTATGCAGGTTTTTTTATTTTTCAATAGAATAATAAAGGTGTGAAATAATTTTCACACCTTTATTATTTTTACACTTTATTTAAGAGGGATGAGAAAACATGTTTACAGCAATGACCCTTCGAGCGCGTTTGATTATTATCCTTTTCTTTACTGTAACGGTTCCCATCCTGGTATCGGGTTATTTTATGTCAGACCAGGCTGAAAATGCCCTGCTCAAGGAAAAACAAGCCAAGCTTTTTGGTTATGCTCGGCTATTGGATGTCCACCTTGAAGGCACATATAATGATATTTTAGTCAATAAAGGGATTTTCAATATCGATAAGGATACAAAAATTAAAGTCCTTAATGCTGCTTTACGCGATTATACCGATCAGGTCGCTAATACTCATCCAGGCTTGGGTATTGGTTATTATTCCAAGGAGTTGGATGCAATACTTACCTATGGACCAAGCGAGGAATTCTCTGACTATATAGGTCAATCAATCTTTCATGGTCATGAGGGTTATACAGTCATGAAAACGGGTGAAGAAATGGTGCAAATAGGAAAACTGGTTCGCGGTCCAATTATGAATTGCATGATACCTATTATTAGAAATGAAGAAGTAATAGGTTATATCTGGTCCAATGAACTCCTTTCTGATATTGAAGCCCAAATTTCTAATATGGAAGATAAGGTCTATAACACCATTCTTATCGGCTTGTTCAGTTCTCTTCTTCTTTCTTATTTTTTAACATCCAATATTGTCCGAGATGTGGTGACTATCAAGAAAGGACTAAGTAACTTACACAAAAATATGTCCTACCGCTTTCCTCCCCTCCGTGGAGAGATTGGGGAAATCGCCAGAGCCATCAATGATATGTCCGAAGCCTTGAATACTATGAAACTCCACTCTGAAAGTATTGCCTCCAGTACACCTAATGGCCTATTAACCTTGAATAATGAGGGGGTGGTAACTATTGTCAATCTATCGGCTGAACGGCTCTTAAATGTAACAGCAAAAGAAATAATTGATAATCATTACCGCCATGTTTTCCAACCGTGGACTGGCATCGCGTCTATTTTAGATACTGCTTTCAATGGAGAACTCTATCAGAACAAAGAAATAGCTATTGATATTCATAGACGCACTATTTATCTTCTATTTACCACCACAGCCCTATTAAATACACGAGGAGAACAGATGGGAATACTCATTATCTTACGTGATTTAACTGAGACAAAAAAGCTAGAGGAACAGGTCCGTCGGGCAGATCGTCTGGCTATTACGGGAGAACTGGCCGCGGGTATAGCTCACGAGGTCAGAAACCCCCTTACGGCAATTACGGGTTACCTACAGCTTCTAGCAGTGGATTTTGCTAATGACGACCCACGTAATGAATTTACACGTATAATCAGTCAAGAAATAGACCGTTTAAACAATCTTATTGACCAATTGCTCTATTTTTCCCGGCCACTACCGCCGCAGTTTATGCAAATCAGTCTTCATAAGGTAATTGAGGAAACATTACTCTTAATCAACAGCCCTGCCGTACTTAAAGAAGTAACCATTGATACGGACTTTTCTCCTGATTTGCCCCCAGTAAAAATAGATGCGATCCAATTTAAGCAGGTCCTAATCAACATCCTGCTTAACGCAATTCAGTCTATTGGTAACTCAGGAACCATCACTTTACGAACCTCGTATCATTCTCAAACCGCTCAGATCCGTTTGCAGATTGAAGATTCCGGCTGTGGGATACCCCCTGAACATATTCCGCGTCTCTTCGATCCATTCTTTACTACTAAAGAAAAAGGAACCGGTCTTGGATTAGCGGTAGCAGATAAAATCTTGGAAGTCCACCATGGATTTATCGATGTGGAAAGTATAGTCGGAAAAGGAACTTGTTTTTCTATATATTTACCAATACGGTCAGGAGGAAAGATACGTGAAGAATAAATCCCTCTATACTATTCTTGTCGCTGATGACGAACCGCATGTACGCTCGCTTTTAAGCAGCCTTCTAAAAACCGAAGGCTACAATGTAGTCACTGCAGAAAACGGCCAACATACGCTAGAAGTCTTTCGTAAAGAATCACCTGATCTAATATTACTCGATGTAAGGATGCCTTTAATGGATGGGATTGAGACCTTTAAGCTAATCCGCCAGGAAAATGATGATGTTCCGGTAATCATGCTCACGGCCCATGGTACAATTGAAACAGCTGTACAAGCTATGAAAATGGGTGCGTTTGATTATTTAGCTAAACCCTTTAATCTAGAGGAAATCAAGATTATCATCAAAAAAGCACTGGAAATTCACCAAATCAGTGCTGAACTCACTGCACTTCGCCAGGTGTTTAAAGGAAACCAAGACATAGATAATATTGTTTATAAGAGTTCAGTTATGCAAGAAATTCTACGCTTGTCCAATATTGTCAGTGAAAACGACACCACTATCCTTCTGCGCGGAGAAAGCGGAACAGGCAAAGACTTACTGGCTCGTTATATCCACGCCAACAGTTCTAGAGCAGACCAATCCTTCATTAAAATACATTGTGGTGCTCTTCCTGATACCCTAATAGAAAGTGAACTCTTCGGCTATGAAAAAGGGGCTTTTACGGGGGCAACAACACGCAAACGTGGTAAAATTGAGCTAGCCCAGGGGGGCACCATTTTCCTTGATGAAATTGGGGAAATAACTCCCCAGGTTCAGGTTAAGCTCTTACATATCCTGCAGGATAGAGAATTTGAACGATTAGGAGGAACGGAAACTCTTAAAACAGATGCACGTTTCATTGCCGCAACTAATAAGAATCTCGAACAAGCAATGGAGAGAAAGGAGTTTCGCGAGGATCTCTTTTATCGTTTAAATGTTTTTCCTATACATATTCCTCCCCTCCGCGAACGAAAGGAAGACCTACCTCAATTAATCGAGCATTTTATTAAACGTTTCTGCCAAGAATTGAATAGACCTCTAATAACCCTCAGAGAGGATACCCTGTCATTACTCATGCTTTATGAATGGCCCGGAAACATCAGAGAACTGGAAAACACAATCGAACGGGCTGTAATTCTAACACCCGGAAGTAAAATTACACCACAAGTATTACCACAAAGCATTAATAAATATAAAAGCGGCTCAGCGCAAATACTCTCCCCACCCGGAGGTGACCGATCGCTCAAAGACGTTATGAATGATATTGAAAAGCAAATAATTAAAAAAGTTCTGAAAGAAACTTCCGGAAACCGTTCTAAGGCTGCTGATAAACTAGGCATAAGCCGTCGTGCCCTTCATTATAAACTGGTAGATTACAAACTCGCTGAAGAAGAATAACAAATAATAAAGTGCAAATTTGGCAAAAGCATGCAAATAATTTCTCACAGTGCGCAGTTAGTTGCGCACTTTTTTGTTTCTTATCTTGTTTAGCAGCTTTTTATACATCTATCAAAAAAATAAATACTTTCTAAAACAGTCTAACTGCAACGTTTCTTATCTAAAAATGAATGTTTTCGTAATATTATGCATAAATATTACCAACCTGGCACGATTATTGCTCTATAATATTGCAACGACCTTTTACTAAAGGAGGTGAACACTTGTAAAAAGTCGACAATAACCGAACTCTCTCCTAAATCTATTAAGGAGAAAATGTTGCGGTCCGGTGTTAATTATAATTATAATAGGGAGGAAATAAAATGATTAAAAAGTTTACCAAATTTTGCGTTACGTTGGTACAAAAATATCTTCCCGACCCATACCTGTTTGCCGTAATATTAACATTTATTGTCTTTTTGTTGGGTCTGGGCATTGCCAAAAACTCCCCGCTGCAGATGGTTCTCCACTGGGGGAACGGCTTCTGGAGCCTACTTGCTTTCGCAATGCAAATGGCTTTAGTACTTGTCACTGGTCATACCCTAGCCAGTAGTCCACCCTTTAAAAAATTGCTTGGCGCTATAGCCGGGGCAATGAAAAACCCAAGCCAAGCAATTATGACAACTGTAATAGTTGCTATAATTGCATCTTGGGTTAACTGGGGATTTGGTCTAGTTATTGGCGCCCTCTTAGCCAAGGAAATGGCTAGAAAAGTAAAAGGACTTGACTATCCGCTGGTAATTGCAGCTGGCTATATTGGCTTCATGGTCTGGCATGCCGGTTTTTCTGGTTCTATCCCACTTACCATAGCTACAGCTGGTCACTTCCTTGAGGGAACCATCGGTATTGTCCCTACTTCGGAAACTATATTTGCAATGTTCAACGTCATACCTATAATCCTACTTATGATTACTCTTCCTATCCTAACCAAGTCCATGATGCCTGATGATGATAAGATTATTGCTATCGATCCTGCCCTTTTAGTCGATACAGAAGCTGCTGCTACTCTCGACAAAGCCTCGATGACTCCTGCAGACAGAATGGAAAACAGCCCTATCCTTTCTTGGATTACTGGTTTGTTAGGTATGGTTTACATTGTCTGGTATTTTGCGACTAAGGGCTTTTCACTTAACCTGAACATCGTCAATTTCCTTTTCCTATTCCTAGCTATCCTATTCCACGGTACTCCACGCAAATTCCTTGATGCTTTAACCTTAGCTGCCAAGGGAACAGGCGGAATTATTCTCCAATTCCCCTTCTATGCTGGTATTATGGGCATGATGACTCAGTCTGGACTAGCTGCCATCATGTCGAACTGGTTTGTCAGCATTTCCAATCCTACCACTTTCCCTCTCTTCAGTTTCCTAAGTGCTGGTCTGGTCAACCTATTCGTACCTTCCGGTGGCGGACAGTGGGCCGTACAGGCACCTATAATGATACCCGCAGGAGCTGAACTGGGTGTTTCCACCGCTAAAACTGCCATGTCTATTGCTTGGGGTGATGCCTGGACCAACATGATCCAGCCATTCTGGGCTCTTCCTGCTCTAGGTATTGCAGGTCTTAATGCCCGTGACATCATGGGCTACTGCGTTGTGGCCATGCTCTTTGGTGGTGTCATAATCGGTCTTTGCTTGATGTTCTTATAGTAAATATCTTGTAATAATTCAGTTCTCAAAGGAAGTGTTTCTTTTATGAATAAAGTTACCACCAGGCAGGAAGTTATTGATAAGTTTTCTGACGGGCAAACCATAATGATAGGTGGTTTCCTTGCGACCGGAACACCGGAATCCCTAGTAGATGCCCTCGTTGAAAAAAAGGTTAGCGACCTGACCATTATTACTAATGATACCGCTTTCATCGGTAAAGGTACTGGCAAACTAATTGTTAGTAAACAAATTAAAAAGGCTATCGTATCTCATATCGGAACAAATGCAGAAACCGGACGGCAGATGAATGCGGGAGAAATTGATATTGAACTAGTCCCACAAGGAACTCTGGCCGAAAGAATTCGCTGTGCCGGAGCCGGTCTCGGAGGAGTACTCACACCTACCGGTGTGGGAACCATAGTGGAAGAGGGCAAAGAAAAAATTATACGCGATGGTAAAACCTACCTCCTGGAAACACCACTTTCTGCTGACATTGCTTTAATTAAAGCTGCAAAAGCCGATACTTTCGGCAACCTTGTGTACTTTCGTTCGGCCCGTAATTTTAACCCCATGATGGCTATGGCTGCTAAGCTTGTTATTGTGGAAGCAGAAGAGATTGTTGAGGTTGGCAGCCTGGACCCCGACGAGATAATGACTCCGGGCGTTTTAGTCGACATGATTATCAAGGGTTAAAGGAGGGTAATGAAATGGCAAATACACGAGAAATTGTAGGCAAAAGGGTAGCCCGACTTTTCAAAAACGGCGATCTGGTTAATCTGGGTATCGGTATGCCAACGGCTGTAGCTAACTACCTGCCGGAAGATGTCAATATTATTCTACATTCAGAGAACGGTTTTGTTGGTCTGGGAGCAACTCCGCCAGAAGGCCAAGAACAAAAAGATATAGTCAATGCTGGAGGCCAACCGGTTACCATACTTCCAGGTGGTGCATTTTTTGACAGTGCTATGTCTTTTGCCATTATCCGGGGCGGTCATTTGGCTGCAACAGTATTAGGAGCTCTGCAGGTTGACGAAAGAGGTAATCTCGCCAACTGGATGGTTCCTGGCAAAATGGTTCCGGGAATGGGCGGAGCAATGGACTTAGTGGCCGGTGCAAGAAAAGTTATTATCGCTATGGAGCATACTGCTAAAGATGGCTCTCCTAAAATACTAAAACTATGTAATCTCCCCCTTACTGCTGTCCAAGAAGTAGATTACATAGTCACCGAACTCGGCTTTATGGAAATAACTGCCGAGGGAATAGTTCTCAAGGAGCTTGCCCCTGGTGTAACTATTGAGGAAATACAATCAAAAACAGAGGCTACTTTAATTATTCCGCCGAACGTTGAAACTATGAATATTTAGCAATTAAGTTAGTAAATAAGTTTAATAACAACTATTAAGAAATAGAATAAAGTGATGTGTACGAACTTGTACTCATCACTTTATTTTTGCTTTATCAAGATTAAGAACGTATACCTTTTTTAAATAGGTATATTTATATTAAAAGTCGTACCTTCCCCTTCTATACTTTCAACCGCTATACTTCCACCATGAGCCTCAATAAAGCTTTTTACAATAGCTAGCC
>PHAD01000115.1 GCA_002841595.1 Firmicutes bacterium HGW-Firmicutes-12 | reverse complement strand
TCATATGGGCATGTTCTGCATCATAAATACTTTTCAGCAAGGAACATTTGCCAATCTGTTCACAGCCATTGCAGACATAAGGCACGCGGAATCTTGCCGTACAGATTTCCTCGATAAAATCAGGGCAGTTGTCATTACACTTCTGGCATAGCTTACAATAAATTGCCGTGGCCCTTGTGCATTCCTTACCACAGATCCCTTTCTTCCTGCAGTTGAAACGGTTTTTGCAAGTGTTATAGGAATAACCCGGATAACCCGTGGCAACTTCAGAGAGATGTTTGCGAACTTCTCTGGAAATGGTGGTTGAGTTCTTGTCCAGCCTGCGGCCGATTTCTTTAAAGGAACAGCTTTCTTTCAGGTACTTCTGTAGATTCAGTCTTTCTTCATAAGTAAAAAATTTAGACATGGTTATTCTCCCGTTTCGCCGCCAACGTATTAAGGATATATGTCATTGAAAAGGCGTGTAAATAAAAAAGACTGGCGTATCACCAATCTTTTTGTAAGCCAGAATGCAACCACCTGGAATTTATGAATTTATTACTTTATAAAGCTTTAGTTAGAAACGGAAGGGTTGCGTTTCGATTTACAATTAAGGTTGGTTACATAACAAAGAGAAGAAGAAGGAAATGATACTTGTTAGTTCGTGTTTATTGGGTATTCATTCAAAATATGATGGGACAACTATGAATGAGAATAGTCTGCTTATGAAATACTGTCATCTTGGAAAGTACTTGCCAATTTGCCCGGAACAATTGGGAGGATTAACTACACCAAGAGCGCCGGTGGAAATTATACATGGGTCTGGTGAAGAAGTATTGAAAGGCATTGCAAAAATAAAGAATAATTTAGGGAAGGATGTGACCGCAGAGTTTAGAAAAGGAGCAGAACAATTATTATATATTAGTCAGAAAATGCCAGTAACAGCAGCTATATTAAAAGAAAGAAGTCCTTCTTGCGGTGTTCATAAAATATATGATGGTTCTTTTAAACACGTAGTAAAGGAAGGTAAAGGAGTAGCTGCAGCTATGTTATATCAACATAATATACCCGTGTTTTCGGAAGAAGAAATGACAGAGGAATTACTTAGAGAACTATTAGGTCTGTAAGGTATAGCACCAAATGTGCCAGATGAAAATGTGTGTTGGAGGAGGGCGATTTATGAATAAGAAGCGCGTAATATTAATAATTGTCTTAATATTGGTTATAGGAATTATAATTACAGTTGCAGGGGTTAAAGCGTACCTGCAATCAAACTTGGAACAATTGGTAGCTTTACCTATAACAAACGTTGATTTTACTGAGCTAACCGATGGTACTTATACTGGAAGCTATAAAGCATTTCCGGTTGCTGCTGAAGTCAAGGTATCAATCAGTAATCATAAAATTATAAGTATTGAACTGGTACAGCACGATAATGGCCAGGGTGCTCCGGCCGAAGTAATACCAGGAAAGGTTGTCGAAACGCAAAATTTGGATGTAGACGTAGTCACCGGTGCTACCTACAGCAGTAAAGTTATATTAAAAGCAATTGAAAATGCTCTCCATAGTTCACCTAATAGGTAAAATAAAATATCCAGACAGGAGGGACATGATGAATCATATTTTAATTGTCGAGGATGATATCGCCCTAAGTAATGGAATTGTCCTAGCTCTAAAAGATGATAATTGCTCTTTTATACAGGCATATGATATTTCTGCCGCAAAGAGACAAATGAACAGCAACTCCTTTGATTTGGTGATATTAGATATAAATTTACCGGACGGAAACGGTCTTGACCTTTTAGCCGATGTTCGCAAGAAGTTTGTTTTGCCTGTTATAGTCCTGACCGCCAATGATATGGAAACTGATATTGTGACAGGATTTGAGCTTGGAGCTGATGATTACATCACAAAACCCTTCAGTCTTATGGTGCTACGGGCAAGGGTAGCTGTCCAACTGAGAAAGGGTAGACAGCGGCTTTCCGAAACCTTACAGATTGACAAATTCTCTTTTTCTTTTGAGAAGATGGAGTTTTTGAGAGACGGTAAACTCATTGAACTTAGCAAAACCGAGCAGAAATTACTGCGGGTCTTAATAGAGAACAAAGGAAATACCATTTCCCGTGCAGATTTGGTGGACAGGGTTTGGACCGATGGGGCAGCGTATGTAGACGAAAACGCCCTGTCTGTAACGATAAAAAGACTGCGTGATAAATTGGAAGATGTTCCGTCTGCACCGCGATATATCAAAACGGTCTATGGCCTAGGCTACACTTGGGCAGTGCGCTGATATGGATACACTCGAGTACACTTGTATCGCGATTGCCATTACTGCGCTATTAGCCGCTGTGATTGCTGTAAGCTTATACCGCCAAAGAGTCAAGAAAACACTGGAAATAATCGGGGAAATGTTGGACACAGCCATAGATGGCAGCTTCGTGGAGGGCGTTTTCGATGAAACTGCTTTATCTGCGCTAGAAGCGAAACTTGCCCGGTATCTTTTGATATGTGCGGTATCTTCCAAGAACTTGCTGGCGGAAAAGGATAAAATAAAAGGGCTGATTTCTGATATTTCCCATCAGACCAAAACGCCCATAGCCAATATCTTGCTCTATTCACAGCTGCTCAGCGAGCACGAATTGCCAAAAGACTGTGTTGTTTGTGTGAAAGCCTTGTCCGCCCAGGCGGAAAAGCTGAACTTTCTTATCAGTGCATTGGTGAAAACATCACGGCTTGAAACGGGCATTATTACCGTTTCACCTAGACTAGAATCGATACAAAGGTTACTGGATGAAGTGCGGAAACAAATCAGGCCCAAGGCGGACACCAAAGGAATTTCTGTTGTCATGGAAGCTGCAGAGATAAGTGCCTGTTTTGACCTGAAATGGACCACCGAAGCAGTATATAATATTATTGACAACGCCGTAAAATATACCAGAGACTGCGGAAGCATTACTGTAAAAGCCATACCCTATGAGTTGTTTTGCCGTATTGATATTACCGACAATGGAATTGGTATTGCAGAGGATGAACAAAGCAAAATATTCACCCGATTCTACCGGTCGGTAGCCGTAAACAATCAAGAAGGCGTTGGCATTGGTCTATTTTTAGCCAGAGAGATCGTGACAGCCCAGGGCGGTTATATCAAGGTATCTTCAAGGCTGGGTAGTGGATCCACCTTCTCGGTATTTTTGCCTACGAAATAATAATTCTTTCAAAACTGTTAGATTTCAGAAAGATTGTCGAAAGATCGTTATGCTAAAGTCTGTATTGTATAAAACTGCAATACAGACTTTTTCTTATATGGAGGAAATAAAAATGACGATACTCGAAACCACAAATTTAAAGAAATATTATGGAAGTGGAGATACAACAGTCAAAGCGCTAGATGGCGTTGATTTTACCGTGGAAAACGGTGAATTTGTGGCAATCGTAGGCACATCCGGCAGCGGCAAGTCCACCCTTTTACATATGCTAGGTGGTCTTGACCGTCCCACCAGCGGAACAGTCATCGTAGATGGAAAAGAGATCTTTACCTTAAAAGATGAAGAACTAACAATTTTTCGCAGAAGAAAAATAGGCTTTGTGTTCCAAAATTATAATCTTGTTCCTGTTTTAAATGTGTACGAGAATATTATCCTGCCTATAGAACTCGATGGGAATGAGCCAGACAAATCCTATGTGGACAAAATCATTAGGACATTGGGACTTGAAAGTAAACTGAACAATCTGCCCAACAACCTTTCCGGCGGTCAGCAGCAGCGCGTGGCGATTGCCAGAGCCTTAGCGGCGAAGCCCGCTATTATACTTGCCGACGAACCCACAGGAAACTTAGACAGCAAGACAAGCCTTGACGTAATGGGTCTTCTTAAAGTGACGAGTCAAAAGTTTGGGCAAACCATCGTGATGATTACCCACAATGAGGAAATCGCCCAGATGGCAGACCGTATCATCCGCATAGAAGATGGGCAAATCGTGGGTGGTGGTGAGGGCAGATGATTAAGGTTAAGAACAAAAAAGCCATCCGCAATCTTGCGGATAAAAGCTTTCAGGCCAACAGAACCCGCAATCTGATAGCGATCATCGCCATTGCATTGACGGCGGTGCTTTTTACGACGCTTTTCACCATGGGGATCGGTACGCTGGAGAGCCTGCAGCAAGCCACCATGCGTCAGGCGGGCGGCGAAGGTCATGCTGTGCTCAAATATATTACTGACGAGGAATTCGACAATATCAAAGACCATCCACTCATCAAAGAAATTGCCTATGATAGGATGCTGTGTGATGATGTGGAAAATGTTGAGTTTTTGAAGCGCCGTGCCGAGTTTTGGTACTATGATGACGTGGGTCTGAAACTAGGATTTTGTGAACCCACTAGCGGACAGAAGCCAGTGGCTGAAGATGAAGTCATAGCAGACACTAAGACCTTGCAGCTTATGGGTGTTCCCCTTGAGATCGGTGCACCCCTTACACTAACGCTGAACATCCGGGGTACGGAGGTACTGCGTGATTTTGTTCTATCCGGCTGGTGGGAAAGTGACCCCGTCTTTAACGTGGGGCTGATATTTGCCTCTCGTGCCTATATAGATGCCCATTTGAATGAACTGCAAAACAATCATAAGGAGGACAATTCTTACACCGGGTCCATCAAAACGTATATTATGTTCAAGAACAGCATTGATTTGGAGGGAAAGCTAGGTAAGATCATTACCGACAGCGGCTATTCTATGGACGAAAAAGCTCCTAATTATCTGGAGCATAATGTGAACTGGTCATATCTTTCCACAAACTTTGGCATGGACGCGGGAACTCTGGTCGCACTTCTTTCCGGCTTATTGTTGATCGTTTTTACGGGCTATCTCATTATCTACAACATATTTCAGATTTCCGTTATGCGGGATATCCGCTTCTATGGTCTCTTAAAAACCATCGGCACAACAGGGCGACAGATACGCCGTATTATCCGCAGACAGGCGCTAATTCTTTCCGCCATAGGAATTCCTATCGGACTTATTGCGGGATTTTTCATCGGGAAAGCTCTCGTCCCCCTGATCATGAACAATTCTACATATGCCGGAAGTGCGGTGTCTGTATCGCCCAGACCGATGATATTTATCGGCTCTGCGCTGTTTGCACTGATCACCGTACTCATCAGCACTTTTAAGCCGGGCAGAATTGCTGCCGCTGTGTCACCGGTGGAGGCGGTGCGATATACGGACGGAAATACAAAGCAGACCTACAGACAGAAAAGATCCACCGATGGCGCAAAAATGCCCCGCATGGCACTGGCCAATTTGGGGCGCAACAAAAGACGAACCGCTCTGGTAATCATCAGTATGTCTTTGAGCCTTGTGCTGTTGAACACGGTGTTCACGCTGTCACGCAGCATTGACTTGGATAAGTTCCTCTCCAAGTTTGTGGATACCGATTTTCTGATTGCCCATGCCGACTACTTTCAAAATGACTTCTACGGTCTTGAAAACCAAACCACCGAGAGCTTTATTCAGACGGTGGAAGCCCAGCCTGGCTTTGAGGAGGGTGGACGACTGTACGGCGGCAGAGAAGAATTGTTTGCGGCAGAGGACGAAAAGAACACAACACAGGCTTATAACAAAGACGAATACGGGAACTTTTATTCCGCGGTTTATGGCCTGGAGGATCTGCCGCTGCACCGGCTGGAGCTTATCGACGGCGAGCTAGATCTCGAAAAGCTGGCGACTGGCAAGTACATTCTGGAGGGAGTTCAGCTCGACGACAATAACGTACCTGAAATGGAAAGCAAGCATTTTCAGATTGACGATACAATCACACTCCACAATTATAAAGGAACATCAGAAGCATTTGCCGACAGGGAGTATACCACACAAGAGTTTACAGTGTTGGGTCACGTGGCCATCAAGCAATATTCCAATTCCGACCGTTGCGGATGGGACTATAACTTCTACCTTCCGGCGGATGTATATAAAACATTGGTGGCGCAGCCAGCCGTAATGAGCTATGCCTTCAATGTTACCGAAGATCAAGCGGCATCAATGGAAAGCTTCTTGCAAAGATACACCGACACTGTGGAGCCTGTCATGAATTACACCTCAAAATTCACCTCCCTCAATGAGTTTTCTGGGATGCGTAACACCGTTGTAATGATCGGCGGCGCACTTAGCTTTATCATTGGTTTGATTGGGATACTCAATTTCATCAACGCCATCCTAACCAGCATCTTGACTCGACGCAAGGAATTTGCCATGCTGCAAAGTATTGGCATGACGCAAAAACAGCTACGCAGTATGCTAGTGTTTGAAGGACTCTATTATACCCTCGGCACCTATGCTTTCTCGCTCTTTTTTGGAACGGTGTTTTCACTATTATTTGTCAAAACCTTCTGTGGTCTGCTGTGGTTCATCAGTTATCATTTTATCTTATGGCCGCTGTTGATCGTGCTGCCATTTCTGCTGGTGCTTGGAGTGCTTATTCCTTTGGTATCATATGCAATGACTGACAAGCAAAGTATCGTAGAGCGGCTCCGGGAGGCAGAATAGATCATATTTTAATCTAATTCGACACAATTCGCCTTATTTCGTCAAAGGAATAACGGTGTAATTGTTGAATATTATCGTAGAAGTATAAAAAAAGACATAATATAAAGCTGCTTACCCTGAAAAAGAGGGAGGCAGCTTTTCTATTTCATATCTAATTCCTTTCGTAAACCACTGACTATACGGGTGTAATTTATTACCACCTTCTATTTTAGTATTGTAATAATTCACATCCTTTATTCTTATACGTTGGTTCCCCAACATTTTATTATGTTATCAATTGAGCTATATATTTGAGCTGCTAATTATCTGTAGTAACTGGACAATATGTCTATCCTGAAAACTAAGATGTATTTGAAGGTCTAGAGGCAATATGATACCCGGCCCAAGAAAATGATTGAGCTTAGAATTTGTATTGAATGTTGAATTAGACTTAAGCTGTACTTTCCCTTATAGGTTGCTCAATGTTAACGGAATAGCCAAGCGCTTCAAGTCGCTTGACGGATTTTTTAACAATTTCGGTTTTTCGCCGTTTTTCAAAGAAGTCCGGACCAAGCTCTTGGTAAGGAGTATTAGCTTTGAGCAGATTATACACAATTGTAAGGATTGAATGAGCTACTGCTACAGTAGCACGGTTTTTCCCTCTTCTTGCTGCAATTCTAGAGTATTGAGAGCTAAAATATGTATTTTTTAAATGGCTAGCCGATTTAGCACACTCTATTAAGGTAGCTCTGAGTATATCACTACCCTTTCGCGTTTTTCCACTTTTACGTTTGCCTGCACTTTCATTATTGCCAGGGCATAGGCCAGCCCATGAAGCAAGATGAGCAGCTGAAGGGAATTGATTCATATTGATTCCAATTTCTGCAATGATTACTTGTGCGCTTCGCTCACCGACTCCAGGAATAGAGTCAACAAGTGTTACTTGTTCATTGACAGGCTTCATTCTTTCTTGGATTGCTTGATCAAGTAAAGTGACTTGATCTTCAAGAATATCAATATGACTGAGCATTAGGCGTAACATTAATCTTTGATGCTCACCCATAAAACCGCGAAGTGCTTCTTCGATTTGAGGTATTTTCTTGCGCATTTGTCTGCGTGCTTTATCTGCAATAGCCTGAACGTCATTACATCCGGCAACTAGCATATCAAGCATATCACGAGATGATTTGCCATCGATTTCGCTCACGACAGAAGCTAGCTTGATGTTCGCACCTTCAAGTACCTTTTGGATACGATTCAACTCTCTAGCACGCTCCTGTACCATGCTTCTGCGGTAGCGTACAAGCTCTTTGAGCTCGCGCTGCTCACGCTTGGGAATAAA